>NZ_JBFUHH010000058.1:0-26761 GCF_056402495.1 Microvirga sp. P4_A5
GAGTTTGCGCTCACCAAGGGCGAGGCGGAATATAAGAGTCACTAGCCAAAAACGGGGAGCGCGCCGGCGCGCGCTCCCATTTCCCTATCGTGTCAGGTATTTCCGCATGAACATGCCCAAGATCAAAACCGCTGCCGATGCGGCCGCCTATGTGCAAAGCCGCGACCTGCCATTCGTGAAAGTCGGCATTGTGGATGTCGACGGAATCATGCGCGGCAAATACATGGCCCGCGACAAGTTCGAATCCGCCCTCAGCGGGGGCTTCGGCATGTGCGACGTGGTGCTCGGCTGGGACTCGAATGACCAGCTCTACGACAATACGACGCTCACCGGCTGGCACACCGCCTATCCCGACGCCGCCGCGCGCATCCTTCCCGAGACGATGCGGCTGATCCCGTTCGAGAACGATCTTCCGTTCTTCATCGCCGAGTTCGACGGCTATGCGGAAGCTGCCTGCCCGCGCGGTGTGCTCCGCCGCGTCCTGAAGAAGGCGGCCGATATGGGATTCGCGGTTTCGGCCGCGGCCGAGTTCGAATTTTTCGTCTTCGACGAGACGCCGCATTCGGTGCGCGAGAAGAGCTATCGGGGCCTCAAGCCGATCACGCCCGGCTTCTTCGGCTATTCGGTTCTTCGGTCGGGGGTCCATTCGGATTTTTACCACGACCTCCTCGAACTCGCGCACAAGATGGATTTCGAGATCGAGGGCCTGCACACCGAAACCGGCCCTGGCGTGCTCGAAGCCGCCATCCGTGTCGACGACGCTCTGCGAGCCGCCGACAAGGCGGCCCTGTTCAAGACATTCACCAAGATTCTCGCGCAGAAGCGCGGCTGGATGGCGACCTTCATGGCCAAATGGTCGCGCGATTGGCCCGGCCAGTCCGGCCACCTTCACACCTCCTTGCGCGACATCAAGACGGGCAAGGGTGCGTTTTATGACGCCAAGGCGCCCCACAACATGTCCGACACCATGCGTTGGTTCGTCGGCGGTCAGCAGCAGCTCATGCCCGAGACGCTCGCGATGGTGGCCTGCACCGTGAACAGCTACACGCGCCTCATCCCGGGCTTCTGGGCCCCGACGGATTCCGCCTGGGGTGTTGAAAACCGCACGACGGCGCTCCGCGTCATCCCGGGTTCGGAAAAATCCCAGCGGGTCGAATACCGGGTCGCGGCGGCGGACATCAATCCCTACATCGCGCTCGCGGCGGCGATCGGCACCGGTCTATGGGGGATCGAGAACCGGATCGAGCCGGGCAATCCGATCCAGGGCAATGCCTATGCGGTCGAGCATCCGGCCGAACGCGCCCTCCCGCGTTCGCTCGGGGAGGCCGCCGCCCGCCTGAAGGCTTCCAAGCCCGCCCGTGCGCTTTTCGGCGACACATTTGTGGACCATTATGCGGCAACCCGCGAATGGGAAGAGCGCGAGGCGCGCAAAGCCATTACGGATTGGCAACTCGCCCGCTATTTCGAGATCATTTGAAACATCATCATGGCTGATACCGATATCGTCTGCATTTCGCCCATCGACGGACGCGAGCTCGTCCGTCGATCCCTCCTGTCCGACACCGCTATCGACGCGGCCGTCTCGGATGCCCGCAAGGCACAGGCCGCATGGCGTGCCGTGCCCCTCGCCGAGCGGAGCGCGAAGGTTGGCGCATTCCTCGACGCGCTTCTCGCGATGAACCAGGAGGTGGTACCGGAAATCGCCCAGCAGATGGGTCGCCCGGTCCGCTATGGCGGCGAATTCGGCGGCGTCGAAGAGCGCGCGCGCTACATGATGCGCATCGCCGAAGACAGCCTGAAGCCCATTCCGGCCGAGAACGAGAAAGCCGGCTTTCGTCGCATGATCAAGCGCGAGCCGGTCGGCATCGTGATGGTGATCGCCCCGTGGAACTACCCCTATCTCACCGCCATCAATGCCATCGTGCCGGCGCYGATGGCCGGCAACGCGGTGTTGCTGAAACATGCGTCGCAAACGCTGCTCGCAGGCGACCGGTTCCAGATGGCGGCCGACCGCGCAGGATTGCCCAAGGGACTGTTCCAGAACCTCGTGCTGAGCCACGATCAGACGAGCCGGATCCTCGGCGCGGGGCTCGTGGACCATTGCAACTTCACAGGTTCGGTGGCGGGCGGACGTTCGATCGAGCGTGCCGCCGCCGGGTCCTTTACGTCGCTCGGTCTTGAGCTGGGCGGAAAAGACCCCGCTTATGTCCGGGCCGACGCGAATATCGAGCACGCGATCGAGAATCTTGTCGACGGCGCTTTCTTCAATTCCGGGCAATGCTGCTGCGGGATCGAGCGCATCTACGTTCACGAATCCCATTACGACCGGTTCGTCGCCGGCGCCGTCGCCCTGGTTAACAAATACGTGCTCGGCAACCCTCTCGACGAGACGACGACGCTCGGTCCGATGGCGCATAAGCGCTTTGCCGATCTGGTGCGCGCACAAAACGCCGAGGCCATCGCAAAGGGCGCCAAAGCTCACATCGACCCGGCTCGTTTCGCCGCCGATACGGGCAACACCGCCTATCTTGCGCCCCAGGTCTTGACGGGGGTCGAACATTCCATGAGCGTGATGCGCGACGAGAGCTTCGGCCCGACCGTCGGCATCATGAAAGTGGCGAGCGACGAGGAGGCGATCCGCCTGATGAACGACTCGCCCTATGGCCTGTCGGCCGCCATCTGGACGTCGGACGTCGAGGCAGCCGAAGCCATCGGCGATCGACTCGAGACAGGCACCGTCTTCATGAACCGCTGCGACTACCTCGATCCCGCTCTCGCCTGGACCGGCGTCAAGGATACGGGGCGTGGCGCAAGCCTCTCGCGCCTTTCCTACGAATCGCTGACCCGCCCCAAATCCTTCCACCTGCGCCATTCCATTTGAGACAGATGATGACCGTATCCCCCCGCTCCAACTGGAACTACCCCAATCCCATCCGCTTCGGTGCGGGCCGCATTTCGGAACTCGCGGAGGCGTGTCGGGTGGTGGGCTTGAAAGCACCCCTGATCGTCACCGACCCGTTTCTCGCCACCCAGCCGATGACGAAGTCGGCGCTCGCACAACTCACGGACGCCGGCCTGAAGGCCGCGATCTTCTCGGACATCAAGCCCAATCCCGTCGAGACCAATATCTACAAGGGTCTCGAAGCGCTGAAATCGGGAGGCCATGACGGCGTGGTGGCGTTCGGCGGCGGCTCGGCGCTCGACGCCGGGAAAGTCATCGCCTTCATGGCGGGACAGTCACGCCCCATGTGGGATTTCGAGGATGTGGGCGATTGGTGGACCCGCGCCGACCCGAAGGGCATCATGCCGATCATCGCCGTGCCGACAACGGCGGGGACGGGCGCCGAAGTCGGGCGCGCGGGCGTCATCACGCAGGAAGCCACCCACACCAAGAAGGTGATCTTCCACCCGCTGATGATGCCGAAGATCACCATCTGCGATCCGGAACTGACAATCGGCATGCCGCCCCACATCACGGCGGGCACCGGACTCGATGCGCTGGCCCATTGCATCGAAGCCTATTGCGCGCCCGGCTATCATCCCATGGCGGACGGCATCGCGGTCGAGGGTATCCGGCTCGTGAAGGAATACCTCCCGCGCGCCTATAAGGACGGCACCGATATCGAGGCGCGCGCCAACATGATGTCGGCCGCGGCGATGGGCGCGACCGCGTTTCAGAAGGGCCTTGGCGCCATCCACGCGCTGTCGCATCCCCTCGGAGCGCTCTACGACACCCATCACGGCCTCACCAATGCGGTCTTCATGCCGTATGTGCTGGTCTATAACCGCGACGTGATCGCGCCCAAGATCGAGCGGCTCGCGGCCTATATCGGTCTCGAGGCGAGCTTCCAGGCGTTCCTCGATTGGGTGCTGAAGCTGCGCAAGGATTTGGGCGTACCGCATACGCTCGAAGGGTTGAAGGTCGACAACGCACGTTTCGACGAGATGGCGACGATGGCGCCGCAAGACCCGACCGCGGGCGGCAACCCTGTTCCGATCACCAAGGAAAGCGCCCGCCAACTCTACGAGAACGCTCTCGCCGGACGCGTGTGAGGCATTCCGCATAAGCGGAGCGACTAACAAAAAAAACTGCCGAGACAATCGGCGCGTTTTTCTTGCCTCAGCCCCGCATCGGCTTCAGCGCTTCTGCCCAACGATGGAGTTCGTCCAGCATCGGCTTGACCGAGGCCGTCACCAGATCGCTGGGTTTGAAGGTTTTGTTCTCGTCGAGATGAGTGGCGACGTGGGGGATCGATACCCCTTCGGTCATGGGCATCATTTTGAGCGCAGTGACGATCTGCTTGGCCATCTGCACGGAGCGCAATCCGCCGGAGACGCCGCCATAGCTCACGAAGGCGGCCGGCTTGTAGTTCCATTCTTTGTAGACGAAGTCAAACGCGTTCACGAGCGCGGGCGGCGCGCTGAAATTGTATTCCGGCGTCACGAAGACGTAGGCGTCAGCGGCGTTTACGCTCTCGCTCCAGGCCCGGGTATGCGCATGTTCGTATTTCTGCAGCCGCGGATGCAGCGGCTCGTCGTAGACCGGCAGGTTGAAATCGGCGAGATCGATCAATTCGGCATCAAACTGCCCATGCGCCTGGGCTGCGCCATGAAACCATCGAGCGACGTGAGGACCGATTCTGCCGGGGCGCGTACTGCAGATGATGGTGTGAAGCTTGAGGGGCATCGAGTCTCCTGTCGATCTGGCAAAGCCATGGCGAGCTCTCGTAACGAGGTTTTGTGAAGGAACGTTCCTGTCCGCCTCAGATGGCGGTCGGCAGGCGCTTTCTCAGCACGTCCCAAAGAACGTCGCTTTGGAAATCGGAGATCGTGATATCGGCCCCGGCGCTTGTCATGTCCGCGGCAGTCAACCCCGTGAGGATGCCGAACGAGAACAGACCCGCGCCTTTCGCGGCCCTCATCCCCGATGGGGAATCCTCGAACGCAATGGCTTCATCGGCTGCAATTCCCAAACGATCCAAGGCTGTCAGATAGGGCAGGGGATCGGGCTTGCCGCGATCCACGTCATCGCGTGTGATCTTCACGGAGAAGCGCTGGGTGAGGCCCATCAGGTCCAGCATGTGGGTGGCGTTCAGGGTCGGCGCATTGGTCACGAGCCCCACCTGCACGGCGTTGCGCTCCGCCCAATCGAGCAACGGCAAGAGTCCGTCGAGGGGCTTGAGCTCCGAGGCAAGCCTACGAAAGGCGGCTTCCTTCAAATCCGCAAAGGTCTCGTGATCGGAGACCGATCGGTCTGGAAGCAAGGTCGCGAAGATCGACTCATTGGTGCGGCCGATGATGGCGCGGCGGTAGAGTGCATCGTCGATCGCCACCCCCTCCGGGCCCAGTACCTCGGCGAAGGCCCGCAAATGGACGGGATCGCTATGGACCAGCGTGCCGTCCATATCGAAGATGAGAGCTTTCAGCATGACGAGGTCTCGCGTGCAGGAAGGTGTGGAAAGGGCGAGCGGGAAAAATCCTCAAGGCCCGGTCCGTCGCCTGTTGGAATTACGGTTCGGTCTTATACATATCATCTGCGGGATAAACCCGTCGTGAACAGGGTTTCATTTCATGCTCGTCTTTTTGCCGCGCCAGATTGACTTTTTGGCGGCACGCCCATGCGCCTGATTTCTGATTTGCGAGCGCTCTACGAGGGCGACGGCCGCAGCGCCCACCGGTTTCGCTATGGCCTTCTGATTTTCGACATCGCCACCATCGTGTTCATCGTCGTTACCTCGTTCATGGAGCGGCACGCCGTCATCGAATGGCTCGATGTGGCGCTCGGCCTTGTCATTCTTGCCGATTTCGTCGCCCGCATCGCCATCAGCAGAAACCGCTGGAAGGATTTTGCGCACCCGGCGACCTTGGCCGATCTTGCCGCGATCGTGTCGTTTCTGGCGCCGATCGTCGGGGAGGGGATCGGTTTCCTGCGGATTTTGCGGACGCTGCGGCTGCTCTATACGTATCAATTGCTAACCCGTCTGCGGGCCGACAGCGCCCTTTTCCGCCGCAATGAGGATCTGATCAAGGCGTCGGTCAATCTCTGCGTCTTTATCTTCATCATGACCGGCTTCGTCTATGAGACGCAGCATTGGACGAACCCGACAATCCGCAACTATGTGGACGCGCTGTATTTTACCGTCGCGGCACTGACGACGACGGGCTTCGGGGACATCACCCTGACTGGAACCCTCGGTCACCTGATTGCGGTCGTCATCATGATTTGCGGCGTGACGCTGTTCCTCCGCCTTATCCAGGTCCTCCTGCAACCCAACAAGGTTCGCTACACCTGCCCGGCCTGCGGTCTAAAGCGCCACGACAGGGATGCGGTGCATTGCAAGGCTTGTGGAACGATCCTCAATATTCCGGATGAAGGCGCCGTCTAAAGCGTTCCTGATCGATGTCCCGGTCTCAAAAAGCGCTCCCCGGACCCAGAGAGGACGCACCTTTTGAAACGCAACCGGAGCGCGCCTCTCATGGACGGCCTCGCCTCAGGCGTTGGGAATAATCGCGACACCCCGTTCAGGGGTCAGCGACACCCCCACATCCGTACCTACGGGGATCGGCTCGCGGCTTCCATATTGCACGACGAAGAGATTGCCCGCCGGGGTCTCGACTTCATATTCCATCTGAGTTCCGAGGTAGGATGCCTTCGTGACGACGCCGCGAATGGATGCCGACGCGGATGCGGTTTCGTTCAGCACGATGGCGTCGGGCCTCACCGCGAGCTTCACCTGCCCGGGCTTTACCCCCCGGTGCGGTAGCCGCACGCTCAACCCGCCGATCTGCACGCGAGCGTGAGGACCTTCCTGCTCGCCCAGGACGCCCGTCAGAATATTGGCATCCCCGATGAAGTCCGCGACGAACAGGTCCGCCGGCTCTTCGTAGAGTTCGCGCGGCGAGCCGGTCTGGGCGATGCGCGCATTGGACATGACGATGATGTGATCGGAAACCGCCAGGGCCTCTTCCTGATCGTGGGTCACGTACGCGACCGTGAGGTTGAGGCTCTGCTGCAATTCACGGATATCTTCGCGCACGCGCCGCCGCAGCTTCGCGTCGAGATTGGAGAGCGGTTCGTCGAAGAGGAGAACCTGCGGCTCCAGCACGAGCGCGCGCGCCACAGCAACCCGCTGCTGCTGTCCGCCGGAGAGCTCGGATGGCGAGCGCCGCTCCAGGCCTGAAAGGCCGATCAAAGACAGCTTCTCCATCGCCATCGCCTGCGCGTCCTTCTTCGGGACGCCCTGCACCGATGGGCCGTAAGCAACGTTCTCCAGCACCGACATGTGCGGGAACAACGCATAGGATTGAAACACCATGCTGACGTCGCGGTCCGCCGCCGACAGGTTCGTCACATCGCGGTCGCCAATGAGAATTTGACCGCCGCTCGCCATCTCAAGGCCCGCGATCATCCGAAGCGTCGTCGTCTTGCCGCAACCCGAGGGACCGAGAAGCGTCACGAGTTTGCCGGGTTCAATGGTGAAGGACACGTCGTCGACGGCCGTGACCTCGCCATAGCGTTTGGTCACGTTGCGAAATTCGACGGAAGCCGGCTTCTTGGTCGATTGCGGGCTACGGGTCGCGGAGGCGGGCTGGGTCATGGGTTTCATGGGATGGCTTGAACAGCGAGAGCGGGAGCATTCGCGGTGGCGCTGCGGCGTCCTAGACGCCGCTCGCCGACAACGAGCTGGATCATCGTGATGGCGATCAGCATCACGATGATGAGGACGGTGGAATAGGCAATGGCAAGGCCGAACTCGCCCGCCTCGACACGTCCCACGATATAGGCGGTCGCCATGTTGTACTCGGCAGTGACGAGGAAGATCACGGCACTCACCGCCGTCATCGCCCGAACGAAGGAATAGACAAGAGAAGCAACGATGGCGGGCCTGAGCAGCGGAAGCACAACACGACGCATGGTAGTCCACGAGCGCGCGCCAAGCGTAAGCGAGGCCTCGTCCAGGCTCTTGTCGATCTGGCTGAGCGTCGCGATACCGGAGCGCACGCCCACCGGCATGTTGCGGAAGACGAAACACATCACGAGAATGAAGCCGGTGCCCGTGATCTCGATCGGCGGCACATTGAATGCAAGGATGTAGGAGACACCCACGACCGTTCCGGGAATCGCGAAACTGAGAAGCGTTCCGAACTCGAACAGCCGCTGTCCCTGGAAGCGCTGGCGTGTCAGCAGATAAGCCGTGAGTATGCCGATGGCGGCCGTCAAGGGCGCCGAGATCGCCGCGACCTTCATGGTGGCGAAGAATGAGTTCCACGCCGAGCCGGAAAAGTACACGCCCCAGTCCGAGCGCTCGATGCGAAACGCCGTCAGATAATGATCTAGGGTCGGCGTGTAGTCGCGCCCCATGGATCGAACGAAGCCGCCGATGAGAATGATCGCGTAGATCACGACGGTGAAGAGCGCCCACGGGATCGCGGTGAAATAGGACGCCATGGCGACCCGTTTTGGCAAGGGCAGGGGAATACCGGAATCGCCCTTGCCGGTGACTGTCGTGTAAACCTTCTTGCCGAGCCAGGCATGTTGCAGCCAGAAAGCGCCGAGCGTAAATGCCAGCAGGATGATCGACAGGACAGCCGCGCGCCCCTGGTCCTGTTGCGCCCCTACGACGGCAAAGAAGATCTTCGTCGACAGCACTTCGAAATTTCCGCCGAGCACGAGCGGGTTGCCGAAATCCGCGAGGCTTTCGACGAAGCCGAGGAGAAAAGCGTTGGCGAGGCCGGGGCGCATCAGCGGCAACGTCACCATGAGAAACGTCGTCCAGCTCTTGGCGCGGAGCGTCTGCGATGCCTCTTCCAATGTGGGGCTGATGCCCTGCACGACGCCGATCAGCACCAGAAAGGCGATCGGCGTGAAGGCCAGGAGCTGAGCGATGAAGACGCCCGGCAGCCCGTAGATCCACCGGGAGCGCGGGATTCCGAACCAGTCGTACATCAGTGCCGAGGCGGCGCCCGAACGGCCGAACAGGAGGATGAGCGCCAGGCCGATCACGAAAGGCGGCGTGATGATGGGCAGGACGCTCATCACGCGCAGCAGCTTCTTGTAGCGGAAGCTTGTCCGTGTGGCGATGAGCGCGAAGGCGAGGCCGAGCGCGGTGGTGCCGAAGGCGACGAGGATGCCGAGGAAGAGGGTGTTCCATGCGACACCGCAACGAAGGTCGCCCCAAAGGCAGTCGAGCCCCCAGATCGAGCGGTCCAAGAATTTGACCAGGAATTCCGCCGGAGCAAAGTTGCCTTTGTCGTCGCCGAACGCGCTCGCCAGGATGGTGGAGACGGGAAAGAACACGAACACCGCGATGAGCGCGATGACGATGCCGATGGAGGATGTCACGAACGCATCGCCCCGGCACCAGCCGCGTGCCGCAAGGCCATGGCACAGGACGATCAGGAATGCGGACGCGGTCAGCGCGGCACCAAGGCCCATTCCAGCCTGACGGGGACCGGGTTCTCCGAAGAGCGTTTTCAGGATGTCCAGGGTCCAGCCGTTGAGACCGATGGTAAAGCCTTGAAGGATCACAAGGCCGAGCCCCGCGATACCGGCGCTCACCAGCCATTCGCTCTGCGCGCTCGCTCCCCGCGACAGCAAGGGCCGCAACGTCAGAAGAAGCGGAACCAGGATTGGGATAAGCCACCAGGCTCCCGTGAGACCGAGCACCAGTCCGGAACTGCCGATGATGTAATCGCCGAATGCCGGTGTAGCCGCGCTGTCGAAGCCATACCACGGCAGGAGCGCGAAGCCGACCCAGCCCAGGATAATCCAGCCGAGTGTTGCCCGTGACATGATGCTTACTCGCGTGACGCGCAGGGGTTCTTCCGGATCAGAGACCCGTCTCAAGAACGAACCCTGCCAAGGTTCAGATGTCGATCGACGGCGAGGCTTTGCTGCCCCGCCGCCCAGGTCGAGATACTATTTGGGCAGGTTCTTGACCTCGTTGTCCCACTTGGACAAGAGCCGCTTGCGCTCTTCCGACGAGCCGTATTTGGCAAAGTCGAACTTGATCAGCTTGATGTCCTGCAGCTTCGGAGCCTCCGGCGGAACCGGCGTGCTCTTGTTGGACGGCACCTGATAGGACTTCGCCTCGGCTCCGAGCTTCTGCGCAGCCGGCGTCAACGCCCAATCGTAGAACTTCTTGGCGCTGTCCAGGTTCTTGGCGCCCTTGATGATCGACATGGAGCCGATCTCGTAGCCGGTGCCTTCGCATGGCGCCACGACCTTGATCGGAGCCTTGTCGACGACCATCGTGACGATGTCATGCATGAACGCGATGCCGATGGTGGTTTCGCCCAGCGCCATCGCCTTGGCGGGAGCAGCGCCCGACTTTGTGTATTGGTTGACGTTCTTGTGGAGCGCCTTGAGATATTCGAAGCCCTTCTCCTCGCCCATCAGTTGGACGATCGTCGCGAGAAGCGTATAGGCCGTGCCGGACGAATTCGGGTCCGCCATCTGGACCTCGTCCTTGAACTTCACGTTCAGAACGTCAGCCCAGCATTTGGGTTCGGCGACGCCCTTCGACTTCAGCAATTCAGTGTTGTAGCCGAACCCGAGCGCGCCCGAGTAGATGCCGACGGTGCGCTTCTTGGACTGCTCCCACTGGCGCGTCGCCCAATCCTGCAATTCGCTGTTCTTCGGCGAGGTGTATTCGACCGTCAGGTCCTCCTCGGCGGCCTGCATGTGTGGATCGCCCGTGCCGCCCCACCAGATGTCGGCGCGCGGGTTTGCGCTCTCGGCTTTGATCTGGGCGTAGATTTCGCCGGAGCTCTTGCGGGTCATCGACACCTTGATGCCCGTCTCGCGCTCGAAAGCGGTCGTCATCGCGCGGCACCATTCTTCCTGCACGCCGCAATACATCACGAGCGCGCCCTGCGCCTGCGCGGCACCGGCGGACATGAAGGACATCACCGTCGTGGCGCCTGCCAGCATGGTGGCGGCGATAAAATTCTTCTTMAACTTCATGGCATTCTCCCTTGATCGTTTCTTGAAGTCTTTATGGTTGGCTGGCTAAGCTCTATGTTATGCGATTGCAGGTCAAGAGGCTTGCGAAATTTTCGCCGGGCCTGCCCGATCGTCATGCTGGATCCTTCATGATCCCCGTCGCCGCACTGACCGCCTCGGCCAGTTCGGGCGTGCAAGCGAGCACCGGATTCCCTTTGCGCAGACCGTCTCCCGCCAGGAAATTGTTGGTCCAGCCGCCTGCCTCCTCGATGAGCAGGAGGGCCGCCAGCACGTCCCACGAGTTGATGTGCAACTCGCAATAGGCATCGATCCGGCCGTCTGCCACATAGGCCAACCCAAGGGTGCCCGAGCCAGCGCGGCGGACATTGACGCCGGCTGTCTTGAGCTGTTCGACCAGCGCGATATAGGGCGCGATGGGCAGGCGCGAGGACCATCCGGCCTCGACCGTCGCGTGACCGATCTCGGTCAGGCCGCTGACGCGGATCGCCTCGCCGTTGAGGGTCGCCCCGTGTCCCCGGCGCGCCGCGTAGAGTTCGTGCTGCATGACGTTGTAGACGACGCCGACCTCGGTGCGGTTGTTGCGCACGAAGGCGATGGAAATCGCGAAATGCGGAATGCCGCGGGCGAAATTGGCCGTCCCGTCGATGGGGTCCACCACCCAGACGTCGGGGGCGAAGGAGCCGCCGCCTTCTTCGCCGAAGAATGAGTCGGTCGGCAGAAGCTCGGCCAATCGGGTCCGGATCAGGTCCTCGACCTCGGAATCGGTCGCCGTGAGATAGTCCTGGTGACCCTTCATGTCCGGGCGCTGCGAGCGTGGCCTTTCCAGGAAACGCCGGCGCGCCAGTGCGCCGGCCTCGCGCGCGACCGCGCTGGCGATGGCAAGCCGGGTTTGGAGGTCGTCGGTCATGATGGCTTTTCCGCTTCGTCGGGGAATGGGCGGGCACAACGTTGCCGAACATTCACATTTATCGGTTTACAACGGTGCCGAGCGAGGCGCTTCGAGCTGAAAGCGCTTTTCGGCAGTCTCGAATTGATCCTTTATTAGCCGGCTTCGATCAACCAGCTTTCGCCGCCCCACACAGGAATCCCGACTTATCGAATGGCCCGCATACAAAAAGACCGCTTCAGCCAGGTGGCCGCGCTACCATTCCGGGTCCGGAAGGGGCAGGTGGAGGTGCTTCTGGTGACATCGCGAGAAACCAAGCGCTGGCTGATACCGAAAGGGTGGCCGATCAAGGGCAAGAAAGCCCATAAGGCGGCGGCGCAGGAGGCCATGGAAGAAGCGGGGGTGAAGGGCACGGTCGCCCAGAACGCCATCGGCCATTACGATTACTGGAAGCGCCGGGCCGAGCATTTCGATCTCTGCCGTGTCCAGGTTTATCCGCTCCAGGTGTCGAAGCAGCTGAAGAAGTGGCCCGAAAAGGGTGAGCGCGACTCCCGCTGGTTCGGTGTCGAGGAAGCCGCGCAACAGGTGCTCGAGCCCGCCCTTGCGGCCCTCATCCGGACCTTGCCTCTCCATGTCCAGATGATCCCGGAGCCTGCGCTTCCCGCTCTCGTCGAGTGAAAGCTCGGCCGTCGGATTTTTCGCCTCCCCACGGAACACATGTCTCCCCCGGCTTTTTCTAGCAAGGACGGACGCTGCGTCGGCGCCGACAATCCAAGCTGAGAGGAAAGCGCCATGAAGGCTCTGTGCTGGCACGGCAAAGGCGACATTCGCTGCGACACGGTTCCCGATCCCCAGATCGAGGACGGACGGGACGTCATCATCAAGATGACCAGTTGCGCCATCTGCGGCTCGGACCTTCACCTCTACGGGAATTTCATGCCGGGCATGAAGAGTGGCGACATCATGGGCCACGAGTTCATGGGAGAAGTCGTGGAGGTCGGATCGAGCGTCAGCAGATTGAAGGTCGGCGACCGCATCGTGGTTCCGTTCACCATCATTTGCGGCGAGTGCGAGCAGTGCCGGCGCGGGAACTTTTCCGTGTGCGAGCGCACGAACCGCAATGCCGAACTGGCCGCCACGGGCTTCGGCCACGCGACCGCGGGCCTTTTCGGCTACACCCATCTGACCGGCGGCTATCCCGGCGGGCAGGCCGAATTCGTCCGCGTGCCGTTCGCGGATGCCACCCACGTGAAGGTGCCGTCCACCCTCACCGACGAGCAGGTCCTGTTCCTCGGCGACATCTTTCCCACCGGCTGGCAGGCTGCCGTCCAGTGCGACATCGAACCGACGGACACCGTCGCCATCTGGGGCTGCGGCCCTGTCGGCCAGATGGCCATCCGTAGCGCGGTTCTTCTCGGCGCCCGGCAGGTGGTCGCCATCGATAACGTGCCCGAGCGACTGAGCATGGCGAAGGCCGGCGGCGCGACGATTATCAATTTCGACGAAGAGAGCGTCATCGAGCGGCTGAACCAGTTGACCGGCGGAAAGGGTCCCGAGAAGTGCATCGACGCGGTGGGGCTTGAGGCCCATGCAACCCGCAGCATTGATTCGGTGGTCGATCGGGCAAAGCAGGCGGTGATGCTGGAAAGCGACCGGCCGCATGTCTTGCGTGAGATGTTCTATGTGTGCCGACCGGCAGGGATCGTGTCGATCCCCGGCGTCTATGGCGGCTTGGTCGACAAGATTCCCTTCGGCGCCGTGATGAACAAAGGCCTCACGATCCGCACGGGCCAGACCCACGTCAACCGGTGGACGGACGACCTCCTGCGCCGCATTGAGGAAGGCCAGATCGATCCGTCCTTCGTCATCACCCACACGGTCGGCCTCGATGAAGGTCCCGGGATGTACGAGACTTTCCGGGACAAGAAGGACGGATGCATCAAGGTCGTTCTCAAACCCAATTGAGGATTTCGCTCATGCCGTATCATGAGAACTCATTTCGAGCGCGACGGACCGCCGATACGCTCGCACGCAGTCTTGGCTGGTTCAGCATCGGTCTCGGGGCCTTGGAGTTGTTCGGCGCCAAGGGCCTTTGCCGCTGGCTGGGAATGGAGAGGCACGAGGCCTTGATCAGGGCTTATGGTGCCCGCGAAATCGCGACCGGCATCGGCATTCTGTCGACGCGCGATCCGACGCCATGGATCTGGGGCCGGGTCGCGGGCGATGCGTTGGACTTTGCGACACTTGCAACGGCCGCGTCGGACCGTGACTCCCGCGCCGACAGGATCGCGCTGGCGGCCGTGGCCGTTGCCGGGTTGACGATTGTCGATGTCGTCTGCGCCGAATCCCTCCGTAAGATGTCCGGCGAGGAAGTTCGAATGTGGGACTATAGCGATCGTTCGGGACTTCCGCGTTCACCGCAGCAGATGCGAGGAGCCGCGCGTGATTTCGAGACCCCGCGCGACATGCGCATCCCCGAGGCCTTGCRGCCTTACAAAGAAAGCCCGCGCCTCACGTCGCCTCGTCGCCCTATGTGAGCGCCGTCATCGTCCGCACGTCAACGGCACCAGAGCGGGTTTCCATGAGGCCGCGATCGCGGCGGCGCCGCGCGCCTCCGGCGCCTGGCTCTGGCTTGGGGGAGATAGGGACGCGCTGAAATCGCGGACCGGAACCATTCCGTGGCGCGCGGTCGTCATGATCCCCGCAACCTTCCGCCCGTCCGCGCCTGCAGCCCCGACCAATCCGATCAGGCGGTTGGTCTCATCGATCACCGGCGCTCCGCTGGCCCCGGGCTGAAGAGGCGCGATGAGCGACGCCGAATCGACCATCGTTCCGGGCACGACGTTGAGCGACGGCGCGGGATCGGACGTGTAGCTCAACACCAGAACCGCCTCGCCCCCGTTGGCCGTCGCTCCCATGAGGGGCCCGACCGCGCGGGGCAGATCCTGCGCGAGCTCGATGATGCTCCACGCGGCTGTTTGCTGGGGCGCAGGGGCTGGGATGCCTCCCACGCGCCTATCACGGCAGGACGCGAGTTTCGCCGCGGTCAGGACTCGGCGCGGTGCGATCACGATCCCGGTGCCGATTACTTGTCGGTCCGAGGGCGGCGCGGGAAGCGTCACCGGCTGGACATTCGCCGGCGGGGTCGCCGCGATCGGTTTTTCCGGGAAGGGATCGAAACTGTTCGCAATGGCCACGACAAGTCGGTCGACCTGAGGCGCCAGCGCCTTGTCGTAGCCGATCGAAAAGCCCCGGATGCCGGACACTCCCGAATCGAAGCGCGTGTAGAATTTCCCGGTCGCGGTTTCACCTGCAATCACCAGGAAGTTCGGGCGCAGGACCTTGTAGGTAATGACGCGCCCGGCCGCCTGGATCGCAAGGTTGCGATCGTAGAGCGATTGGAGCGTTGCATCGGGCGGCGCCGTTCGCGTGTCGAGCGTCACCTTGTCGTCCGCGCTTTGCCAACGCGTTCCGCCACTCGCGTTGGCGTCTCTCTCCGGCAGGGAGGCTTTGGGGATGCCGATACGGGCACCGGTCCGCGCATCGTCCAGGATGGTGAATCCCGCGGCATTCCTGCCCCGTTGGGCAATGGTCTGGAGTTCCCCGCGTTCGGCAGGATTAAGGACGCCGCTCGGCGCTCTCCGCCGGCTCTGCTGATAGGCGGAGATCGCGTCGAACGTCGCACGCCCGAACGCGCCGTCGGCGACACCATTGTAGAACCCGGTCCAGATGAGGGCATCCTGCAGAGCCTGACGCTCGCTCTCCGGCAAGGCGTCGAAAGCGGCGCGGGCGGTCGTGAGGTTGGCGCTGGACGCGGCCGCCCGTGCAAGCGGATCCTGCGCGCTCGCGCTCTGAAGCGCCCCGACACTCAATAGTGTCGCCAGGACTGCGCCGGCAAAGGATCGTTCGCAAAGGCTCTCAAGGCTCATTTCAGCTTCCCCCGAGACACTCTCACAAACCTGTGGGGCGGATGCCAGAACTATTGTGCGGGGATCGATTGGCCGGTGCGCTTCAGCACCCGCGTCGCCTTGTGGCTCGCCGGGGGAATGCTAAGGTTCCGTTTCTGCCGAACCCAACCGAGGACGACGACGATGGTCACACAAATGCTGCGCGTGGTGGTGATGGCCGCGATGCTGTTGTCTGGCATCGCGGGTGCCGAGGCGCAGGGCCAGAAGAGTTTCGTCCGGGACGACCTCGCGAGCGAAAGCGTCCGTCTTCAGCAGAGCCTCAAATCGGAATCGGCAGCCTATGCCGGCAGCAAGCCGGCCGCCCAGCTGCGGCGCGAGGGCCAATTCCAGATGTCCCAGGGTCTTGCGCGTCAGGCGGTCAATTATTTCGCCGCCGCTATCGCCATCGAGCCTGGGAATTCGGCAAACTGGGCAGCTTACGCCGCGGCGGCGCTCGCGGTGGATCCCGGCAACGATTGGCAGGAACGCTACAAGCTGCGGGAGAGACAGGCGGTCGCTGCCTACACCGCCTATCAGCGCGCCACCAACCCGGCCGATGAAGCCTCCGCTTTGGCGCTGCTCGGTAATGTCTATGCGAACCAGCAATCGTGGCGGCCGTCGCTCAATGCCTACGCGGCGAGTCTCAAGCTGCGAGACGACGCTTCAATCCGCGCCACCTACGAGGGCCTGCGCGCCGAGCACGGCTTCCGCATTCTGGATTTCAAAGTGGATTCGGATTCGGCGTCTCCACGCGTTTGTTTCCAGTTCTCCGATCCCCTCGCGGGCGGCAAGGTCGATTTCTCGCCCTTCGTCGCCGTGTCCGGCTCCGCCACAGCTGCCGTGATGGCGGAAGGGTCGCAACTCTGCGTCGACGGTCTGAAGCACAGCGAGCGCTACGCCGTCGTGCTGCGGCAAGGCTTGCCATCGAATGTCGGAGAAGCGCTTCTGCAATCGGCCGATTACGAAATCTACGTCCGCGATCGCGCGCCGCAGGCCCGCTTCACAGGCCGTAATTATGTACTCCCGAGTACTGGCCAGGAGGGCATTCCGGTCGTATCCGTCAACACCGCGAAGGTTGATGTGGAGGTCTATCGCATCGGCGACCGCAATCTCCTTCCCACCGTGCGGTCGGATGATTTCCTCGGCCAGATCACGCGCTATTCCGCCGGTGAAATCGCGCGCGAGAAAGGTCTGAAGATCTGGAACGGAACGCTCGACACCGCGTCCGATCTCAACCGCGACGTGGTGACGGCGTTTCCGGTGATCGATGCGGTCGGCAAGCTGGAGCCCGGAATCTATGTGATGACGGCGAGACCCAGCGACGGAACCGCGGACGACAACGAACATGCGGAGAGCTATGAAAACATCGCCACCCAGTGGTTTGTCGTTTCCGATCTCGGGCTGACGGCGTTCTCCGGCAAGGGCGGGGTGCAGGTTTTGGTGCGCTCCCTCGCGAGCGCGGAGCCTCGCCCGGATGTGGAGATCCGCCTTGTCGCCCGGAACAATGAGGTGCTGGCCACGAGGAAGACCGATGCGGCAGGCGTGGCGATGTTTGATCCGGGCCTCGCTCGCGGCGAAGGCGGTCTTGCGCCGGGCATCCTGGTTGCGAGCATCGGCGCCGATTACGGCTTTCTCGATCTCGGTTCGGCAGCGTTCGATCTCACCGATCGCGGCGTCAAGGGGCGCCCGGCATCCGGCGCCGTCGATGCTTTCCTCTACACGGAACGCGGCGTCTACCGCACCGGAGAGACCGTTGCGCTCACCGCGCTTCTGCGCGACGTCCGGGGCGTCGCGGTGCCGGGTGTGCCCCTGACGCTCGTGGTCCGCCGCCCCGATGGCGTCGAATACCGCCGCGCCCTCGTCGAGGATCAGGGGCTTGGCGGGCGGGCGCTGTCGATACCCATCCTGCCGGGCTCGTTGCGCGGAACATGGCGTGTCGCTGCCTATACGGATCCCAAGGGGTCGCCGATCGGCGACGCGACGTTTCTCGTCGAGGATTATGTCCCGGCGCGTCTGGAAGTGAACCTCACGCCGCAATCGCCGGCGCTGCGGGCTGGCCAGCCGGCGGCGATCGATCTTTCGGCGCGGTATCTTTATGGCGCCCCGGGTTCCGGTCTCGACGTGTCCGGAGAGGTGACGGTCGCGGCGTCCGCATCCAGCGGAATCAAGGGGCTGGACGGCTATGTGGTGGGCCTCGAGGACGAGCCGGTCGAATCCTCGACCGTCGAAATCGAACAGGCGGCGACGACGGACCGTGAGGGTCGCGCCAGCTTGCAGATCCCGGTGCAGGATGCGTCCGCGCCACGCCCCACGGAAGCGCGCATCACGTTGCGCGTCTCGGAAACAGGAGGCCGCGCGGTCGAGCGCAGCGTCACTTTGCCCATCCTCCCGAAAGGCCCCGTCGTGGCGGTGAAGAAAAACTTCGCGCGCCAGCTCGGTGAAGGGGCGAATGCGACCTTCGATGTCGCCACCGCAAGACCGGACGGGACGCGCGTCGCCAGCCGAAACGTGGTCTGGAATCTCTACAGGGTCGAACGTCGCTACCAATGGTACAACTCGGATGGGCGCTGGGGTTACGAGCCCGTCAAGACCACCCGGCGCGTGAGCGACGGGCGCCTGGAGGTGGGGACCTCGAACCCGGCGCACATCTCGACGCCGGTCGAGTGGGGCACCTATCGTCTCGATGTGACGGCGTCGGATCTCGGCGAGACAGCGCAAACGAGCCTCACCTTCACGGTCGGTTGGTCCGGCGACCAGACCGCCGATACGCCCGATTTGCTCGACATGACGCTCGACAAGGCGAGCTACGTTTCGGGCGACATCTTGAAGGTGCGCCTCAACCCGCGCTTTGCGGGCAAGGCGACGCTTGCCATCGTCAGCGACCGGATGCACGACATCCGCGTCGTGGATGTGGCCGCCGGCGGCACGGATGTGACGCTGCCCGTGCGGGCCGAATGGGGGCCTGGCGCTTACCTCGTCGTGCTGGCCCATCGGCCGCTGGATCAGGCGGCAAAGCGCATGCCAGGGCGGTCGCTCGGAACCGCGTGGTTCGACATCGATCAGGACAAACGGACGCTTCAGGTCAAGGTGGATGCGCCTGAAAAGATCCGCCCGCGCGGCACTCTCTCACTCCCGATCAAGATCGCAGGCCTCGACGCCGGCGAGGAGGCGCGCATCACCGTTGCGGCGGTGGATGTGGGCATTCTCAACCTGACCCGCTACGAAGCGCCCGATCCCAAGGTTCACTTCTTCGGCCAGAAGCAGCTCTCGGCGGATCTTCGCGACCTCTACGGCTATCTCATCGACGGCATGCAAGGCACACGTGGCGCGATCCGGTCCGGTGGCGATATGGAGCCGAAGCCGCTCGATGGAATCCCGCCCACGCAGGAACCGCTGGCGCGCTTTTCCGGCGTGGTGAAGGTCGGCGCGGACGGCGCGGCGAATGTCGAGTTCGACATTCCGGCCTTCAACGGCACCGTTCGTGTCATGGCGGTCGCCTGGAGCAAGGACCGTGTGGGCAGCGTCAAGGCCGACGTGATCGTGCGCGATCCGGTGGTGCTGGCAGGAACGCTTCCTCGTTTCCTCTCGGTCGGAGACCGCTCGCGGTTCTTCATGCAGCTCGACAATGTGGAGGGGAAACCCGGCGACTACGTGCTCGATATCGACGTGCGCGGGCCGGTCATCGTGAGCGCGGAAGCACTTCGTTCCACCATCAAGCTCGACGCCGGAGCCAAGAGCCAGGTGGCCATTCCAGTGATCGCGGGAGGGCAGGGCGTAGCGGTCGTCAACGCAACATTGCGCGGCCCCGATCTCGAACCGATCACGCAAGCGTTCACGGTCGCGGTGCAACCGGGAACCGGCGCGCTGGCGAGACGGATCGTGCGCCCTCTCGATCCCGGCTCACGGCTGACGGTCTCGCGCGACCTGGTGGCGGATATCCTTAGTGGAACGGGTATCGTATCGGTGTCTCTGTCGCCCCGCGCCAGCCTCGATGTGCCCGGTCTGCTGCAGGCCCTCGATCGTTATCCCTACGGTTGCACCGAGCAGGTCGTGAGCCGCGCGCTGCCGCTTCTCTACGTGAACAAACTCGCGGAGGAGGAGAAGCTGTCGCTCGACGAGAAGGCGGATGAGCGCGTGCGCGCCGCCATCGAACGCATTCTGGCCCGCCAGGATTCGAACGGCTCGTTCGGGCTCTGGTCAGTCGGCGGCGACGATCTCTGGCTCGATGCCTACACGACCGACTTCCTCACCCGCGCGCGGGAGCGTGGCTTCGTGGTGCCGCCAGTCGCATTTAACATCGCGCTGGATCGCTTGCGAAACTTCGTCGCCAACACCACGCAGGTGGAAGACAATGCGTCTAACCTCGCCTATGCGGCCTATGTTCTGGCTCGCAACGGCCGGCCGGTGATGGGGGATCTGCGTTACCTCGCGGATACCAAGCTTGCGGTATTCGGTTCGCCTCTGGCGCGAGGCCAGCTTGCCGCCGCCCTTGCGCTGCTCGGTGATCGCGGCCGCGCCCAGGCGGTGTTTGCCTCCGCAGCCGACCTGTTGGGAAGCGAGAAAGACAGCGGCGGTTACCGCAGCGATTACGGATCGCGTCTGCGTGACGGGGCCGGCCTTCTGACGCTTGCGTCCGAAACCGACAACGTTGCGCCGTTGATCCAGCGGGTCGGGCGGGTCATTGACGATGAGCGCGGCAATCGGCGGACCAGCACCCAGGAACAGGCCTGGCTGGTGCTGGCCGCGCAAGCCGTTGTACGGGACGCGGAGGCGATGTCGATCACAGTCGAGGGAGTCGCCCGAAAAGGGGCGTTCTATCGCTCTTACCGCGACGGCGCTCTCGCGTACAACGCGGTGACGCTCACCAATACGGGTCCCTCGACCGTGCAAGCGGTTCTGACCGTCACCGGAAATCCGATAGAGCCCCAGCCGGCCGTGTCCTCCGGCTATGCGGTCGAGCGTGCCTATTACAAGCTCGACGGAACCCAGGTCCAGCCGTCACGAATCCAGCAAAACGAGCGTCTCGTCGTCGTGCTGAAGGTAACGGAGAGCGAAGCGAAGCAAGCGCGCGTTCTGCTGGTCGATCGGTTGCCGGCCGGTTTCGAGATCGACAATCCGAAACTCGCGGACAGCGACACCGTGGCGGGCTTGCCATGGCTCAAGCGCGACGTCGAGCCGGCCCATACCGAGTTCCGTGATGACCGCTTTGTCGCGGCCTTCGATCGCGAACCCGACCAGGCTGCGTTTTTCACCGTGGCCTATATGGTGCGCGCCGTCTCCCCTGGCCGCTACGTGCACCCCGCCGCGCAGGTCGAGGACATGTACAGGCCGGAACGGTTCGGGCGGACCGATTTCGGATCGGTCGAAGTGGTGCAGGCCAAGCCGTGACCGACGCAACCGCGACAGCGAACAGGCGCAGTCGCCGCATCCGTGCCGCGGCTGCTGCCGCTTTCTGCCTGTTGGTGCTCGCGGGCCTTGCGACCTGGCGCGTCACGGAGGAGATCGGACCGCTCGACCTCAGCGTGGCCGATGCCCGCTCGACCATCGTGGTTGATCGGGAGGGTCGCCTGCTGAGACCTTTTGCGACTCCGGAGGGACGCTGGCGCCTGCCGGTCGAGGTCGCGGATGTCGACCCGCGCTATCTTGCCATGCTGACGGCCTACGAGGACGCACGTTTCACGCAGCATGGCGGAATCGATCTGCGCGCGCTGTTGCGCGCTGGCGGACAGATGGTCACTCGCGGAAGCATCATCTCCGGTGGATCGACGCTCACCATGCAGGTGGCGCGCTTGCTCGAGCCACGGGAGGAACGCTCGCTTGGGACAAAGCTCCGTCAAATGGTGCGGGCAGTGCAGCTCGAGCATCGGTTCTCCAAGGAGGAGATCCTGCGGCTCTATCTGCTTCTTGCGCCGTTCGGCGGCAATCTCGAAGGCGCGCGCGCCGCCAGTCTGTCGTATTTCGGCCGCGAACCGAAGCGGCTTTCATTCGCCGAGGCGGCTCTCCTCGTGGCGCTGCCGCAATCGCCGGAACTCCGCCGCCCCGATCGCGACCAGGAGGCGGCGCGACAGGCGCGGGACCGGGTGCTCGATCGTGCACGACAGAGAGGCGTCATCACCGCGCAAGAGGCAGCGCCGGCGAAGGCCGAACCGGTTCCCCGTGTGCGGCGCGGCTTTCCGATGATCGCCGCCCATGCGGCGGAGAGCGCCTTTGCGGAGAGGCCGACCGAAACGCATCATCGTCTGACCATCGACGCGCGCTTGCAGACGAGCCTCGAACACTTGGCGAGGGAGCGCGCCGAGCGGTTGGGGCCGAGACTCTCGCTCGCCATGCTGGTGATCGACAACGCGACCGGCGAGGTGCGCGCGCAGGTCGCCAGCCCGGATTACATGAGCCGCGAAAGAGCGGGCGCCATCGACATGACACGCGCCATGCGCTCTCCCGGATCTGCGCTCAAGCCGTTCATCTACGCGCTGGCGTTCGAGAACGGTTTGGCGCATCCCGAAACTCTGCTCGACGATCGGCCCTCGCGCTATGGCAGCTATCAGCCGGAGAATTTCGACCTCGCCTTCCAGGGCACGGTCACGGCGCGCAAGGCCCTGCAATATTCGCTGAACGTCCCCGCCGTCGAATTGCTCAACGAAGTGGGGCCTGCGCGACTGCTGGCCCGTCTCCAGCAGAGCGACGTGTCGATTGCCATGTCCAAGGACGCGGCGCCAGGTCTTGCCGTGGGACTCGGCGGTCTCGGCATCACGCTCACCGATCTGACGAGGCTCTATGCGGGCCTCGCGCGCGGTGGAACGATGCCCGATCTCGTGCGCCGGGCGGATGCGGCTCCATTGGAGCCGTCGCAGCGGCGGATCGCCGATCCGGTCGCCGCCTGGTACGTGTTCGACATCCTGCGTGGCGCTCCCCCGCCCGACAACGCTCTCGCCGGACGGATCGCTTTCAAGACGGGGACGTCTTACGGCTACCGGGACGCCTGGGCGGTGGGCTATGACCGGCATTTCACCATCGGCGTTTGGGTCGGACGGCCCGACGGCACGGCGGTGCCGGGGTTGATCGGCCGCCTCGTCGCGGCGCCGATTCTTTTCGACGCCTACGGCCGCTTGAACCGTGAGCCGGAAGCGCTTGTGCAGCCGCCTTTCACGCTGCAGGCGACGACCGCCACTTTGCCGCCGCCGCTCCGGCATGTGCGCCACGATGTACCCAAGACGCTGGCGGCGACGATTCAGGCGCCCCTGCGCATCGCCTACCCGCTGGACGGTTCGCGCGTCGAACTGGAGCGGCGGGACGCCCGCGAGACGGCAAGCCTTGCGCTGAAGGCATCCGGCGGTGTGCCGCCCTTGACGTGGATGGTCGATGGAGCGCCCGTGCAGATCGGCAGCCTGCGACGGGAGACCATATGGAATCCTGAAGGGTCCGGGTTCGTCAGGCTATCGGTCATCGACGCGCGCGGCGCAACGGACAGCGTGGTCGTCCGCGTCGATGAAGACAGGTCTGTCAGATGATAAAAAAGTCGGTTGCCTAGAGCGCGGGACCCTTCTCGATGATGGCAAATCGGACCCCTGCCGCAGGCCAGTCCCGTCGAAGGCGTCCGCCTTGATGAACGTGGACCATCGTGAGGAGGTCCGACGCGGCCGCATGCCGCATGCTTGGCGCGGCCAGCCTGCTCTCTGGACAAGAGCGGGACGTAGTCCTTACATGTGCCCCATGTTCCACGCCACGTCCCTGTCGCCCACTGCCACCAAGGAAGAGCTCTACGGTTCCCTTGCCCGGCAATTATCCGCGCTCCTCGAGGGCGAGCCCGATGCCATCGCCAATGCGGCCAATATGGCGGCGCTGATCTTCGATCTCGTTCCGGATCTGAACTGGGCCGGATTYTATTTCATGCGCGGGCCGGGTCTCGTTCTCGGTCCCTTCCAGGGGAAGGTCGCGTGCGTGCGCATCCCTGTCGGTCGCGGCGTCTGCGGCACGGCCGTGGAGCGCAAGACCTCTCTGGTGGTCGCGGACGTGGAGGCGTTTCCGGGGCATATCGCCTGCGACAGCGCCTCGAAATCAGAGCTCGTGGTGCCGCTGATCGAGGACGGGACAGTGATCGGCGTGCTCGATCTCGACAGCCCCCGGACCGGCCGCTTCGATGAAGCGGACCGCCTGGGTGTCGAGCGTCTGGTGGAGATCTACCTCGCCGCCTCCGCGTTCCCTTGATCCCTCGTCGGGACTTGCACGCGCCGCTCCCTTCCGAAGCGCCATCCACCCGTGCTAGACACTTGGCGATCCGCTCTGGCGGCGCAGCAGGGGACGCACTTCCATGGATCGTAGGGGATGAGTGGCGAGGCGCCCAAATCCTTCCTTTGGTCCCTTCAGGGCGTGGTGGCCCTGGTGTTCACGCTCGTCGTGCTCGCCATCTCCGGAGCGCTGATCGGCTATAACCACATGCAATTGACGAGCCTGACCTTTCAGGACGCCGAAGAAGACTTCCAGCGCATCACCAACAATATTCGGGGCGAGATTTCCGGCAGTCTCAAAGTCGCCGGTTCAGTGCTCGATACGGTGTCGCTCACCGTCAATGCCGATTTGCCGTTGGAAGAACTCGCAGGGGTGCTGACGCCGGTTCTCGAGGATCTCGAGCAGGTTCTGCCGGCCGCCATGGGCATTTTCATCGGGCGGCCCGATGGAACACACGTGGTCGTCCAAAGTCTGGACGATACCAGACCGCCCGAAATCGGCACCGATCTCCCGCCCTCCGCGGCCTACGCGTTCATGCTGGTCGAAACCACGGGTGACGGCCCGACGGCGCGGTGGATCGTCATCGATCGGAGCGGGCGCGTGTTGCGTCGCATCGCGCCCCAGCCCACCACATTCGATCCGCGAAAGCGACCCTGGTACGCGCCGGCGCTGGCGGGAACAGACACGATCCTGACGGAGCCCTATCGGTTCGCCAATGTGCCGGATGCGGGGATCACGCTGGCGCGCCAGGCGAGGCGCACCTCCGGGGCGGTGTTCGGTGTCGACATGACGCTGGCGAGCCTTGACCAATATCTCGACAAGCTGCGCTTCCCCGCAGAGCTCGAACTGCTCGTGTTCGATTCCTCCGGTGCGCTGATCGCCCATCCCCGGGGCGGCTCATTGCGCCAGATCCAGCAGGCGAATGTCGCCGACCGCCTCCTGACGGTCGACGATCTCGGCTCGCCGCTTCTCAGCGGCATGTATGCGTCCTATCTCAAGACCGGAGGGGCACAGCCGCGCAGTGTTTCGTTTCCGGTCGACGGAGAGAAATATTTCGGCCGCGCCGAGCGTGTCGGAGATGGCTTCGACAACCTCTTCATCAGTCTGGCGATTCCGTACGACACGATGCTGCAGCCGGCAGCGTTGATTGCATCGAAACTGCTTTTGGTAAGCGGCGCGTCCGTCGTATTCGCCTTGTTGATCGTACTGATTGCCTCGCGGCGGCTGGCGATGCCTCTGCGCCGGGCCGCCGACGACATCCGGCGCATCATGAAGTTCGAATTCGGCCATCCACGGCGCCGCGAATCGCGCGTCATGGAGGTGCGGGAATTGTCCCGCGCCATCGACACGCTGGAACTCGCGCTGAGCAACTTCATGCGCTACGTGCCGAACGCGCTGGTGCGCGGCATCATCGGTCGCAAATTTTCCTCGGAGCTCGGCGGAATTCGCCAGCCGATCACGGTGCTGTTCACCGATGTGTTCGGCTTCACCACGATGGCGGAAACGCTCGGCCCCGAGGAGGTGATGGCCAAGACGTCGCGTTATTTCAGCGAGATCGGAACCGAGCTCATCCGATCGGGAGCGACCATCGACAAGTATATCGGCGACAGCGTCATGGCATTCTGGAACGCGCCCGAACGGCGCGACAACCATGCGGCTCTCGCATGTCTCGGCGCACTTCGGGCCTCACGCCGTCTCGACGCGCTCAATGCGGAATTCCTGGCAGAAGGCGGTGCCGCGATGCGGACGCGATTTGGAATCCACACCGGCGAGGCCGTCGTGGGCAATGTCGGATCTGTGGATCGCATCAATTATACGGCGCTCGGCCACACGGTGAACATGGCCTCGCGTTTCGAGAAGATGAACAAGCGCTACGGCACGACCATCCTCGTCAGCGAGGACGTGCGCGCGGCGGCAGGAGAAGACTTTGTGTTTCGCTTTGTGGACCGCGCGGTGCCGGACGGGGCGCACAGCGCCATCGCGCTATACGAGTTGATCGGTGCCCAAATCGCGGACGAACCCGCGCTGCTGCCCCATGCAGCGAAACGCTCTCCAAATGGCAGAAGGCCATGTCGGCTTGCGATGCGCAAGCATGGGAGGAAGCCGTCGCACTTCTGGAAGAGATGGCGACCCAGAATCCTGACGACGCGCTCGTTCAGGTCCATCTGAAGCGCTGTGCCGCCAATCTCTCACTCGCGCCGCGCGACGCCTGAGGACAATTCAGCCTCCCACGACCCCGCCGACCACCCCGTGGTGAGGGGTTTCGCATGAGCACGTGTCTCCGCCAGTGGCGGTCTCGTCGAGCCAGCACACGAGCTGCGGCGTCACGCAGGTAGCACCCTGGCTCATGGATGCGCGCGTTTTCTCGTACGCCCGCAACCGGTGTTCACGATAATAGGTTCGGGCTTCGCCCATGAGCGGAGTCTGAATGACGCTCGCGTCAACAGCGGGGACGGATTCGGCCGCGTTGCTCGCCGATGCTGTCGCGAAGCATGACATGGCGGCGACGCATGCGAAGAGGGCGAGTTTCATAGGCGGCTCCTGGACCAATCTTGGGTGTTGGATAATCCAGGTTTCCTCGCATCGTTCCCAAAGAGAAAATAACCGAGACGGATCGCCCGGCCGCCATGATTTTCTGTTGATTCCGCCACCGCGAAGCTGGGGTTGGCATTTTTGAAAGCGACCGCCGGGCATTAACTCCGCGGTTAATTCTGTGTCATCGGCAGCGTCTCCATG
>NZ_JBFUHH010000059.1:0-26319 GCF_056402495.1 Microvirga sp. P4_A5
GCATCCGCTCGTGCTCGTCGGCGGAAGTCTCGGGCGTCGTGATCGAGACGAGTTCGCATTTGGTGAATTGATGCTGCCGGATCATCCCGCGCGTATCGCGTCCGGCAGAGCCCGCCTCGGCGCGGAACGATGGCGTGAGCGCGGTGAAGCGCAGAGGCAGTTCGTCATCGGTGAGGATCAGTTCGCGCACGAGATTGGTGAGGGGGACTTCGGCGGTGGGGATGAGCCAGAGATTAGATTGCGCTTCTGCATATAGCTCTGCAACCTTCGCCTTATCTCCCTGTGCTGCCGCCTCTTTGGCTGCATTCAGGTTTGCTTCCGCCTCTGCTCGATCAAGCTGCCGCGTGGCCATGAACTGATCATCGCGAAATTTTGGCAGTTGTGCTGTCCCGAACATCGCGTGGTCGCGCACCAATAACGGCGGTGAGATTTCCGTATAACCGTGCTCGTTGGTGTGCAGGTCGATCATGAACTGGCCGAGCGCCCGCTCGAGCCGCGCCAATCCCTTTTTCAACACGACGAAACGCGCGCCCGACATCTTCGCGGCGGCCTCGAAATCCATCATGCGAAGATCTTCGCCGATCTCGAAATGCTGCTTGGCGGAAGCGAGGTTCTTCGGATTGCCGACGCGGTGGCGTTCGACGTTGCCGTGCTCGTCCGCGCCTTCCGGCACGTCGTCCTTGGGCAGGTTCGGAATCGCCGCGAGGGCGTCGTGCAGCTCCTTCTCGGCGGCGCGCTCCTCCTGTTCGAGATGCGGCAGGCTCTCCTTCAGCGCCGAGACCTGGGCCATCAGCTCCTGCGCCCGCGCCTCGTCCTTCCGGGCCTTGGCCTGGCCGATTTCCTTGGAGAGCGCATTGCGGGTCTCGGTGGCGGCCTGGAGCCCCGAGATCGCGGCCTTGCGGCGGTCGTCGAGGGCGATCACCTTCGCGGACAACGGCTCCAGACCCCGCTTGACCAGGCCCTGATCGAACCTTTGGGGATTCTCGCGGATGGAACGGATGTCATGCATGGGATTAAGGACCGTGCTCACAATGACGCGGTCCACTCGTGATCGGACCGCCTCACCCAGAATGCCAAGGTTGGCGGTCGGCTGGAAGGGTCTTGGGGCCTATCCGGCTGCCGCGCGCGCGGCCTCGGCTTCCGCACGCTTCTTCTCCACCATTCGGACGGAGATGATGGATGCCTCGTAAAGAAGCAGCGTGGGCACCGCAAGCGCGAACTGGCTGATCACGTCCGGTGGCGTCAGGACGGCGGCCAGCACGAACACCACCACCACCGCATAGCGGCGCTTGTCCTTGAGGAATTGCGAATCGATGATTCCGGCGCGCGCCAGCAGGGTCAGCACCACGGGGAGCTGGAAGCAGACCCCGAAGGCGAAGATCAGCGTCATGATGAGGGACAGGTATTCGCTGACCTTGGGCAGGAACTCGATCGCGGGGCTGGTATCGGTGGCGATCTGCTGCATCCCCACCGAGAACCGCATCAGAAGCGGCATGGCGATGAAATAGACCACCGAAGCGCCGACCGCGAAGAGAACCGGGGTTGCCACCAGATAGGGCAGGAAAGCCMGCCGCTCGTTCTTGTAGAGACCCGGGGCGACGAACTTGTAGATCTGCCCGGCAATGACCGGGAAGGCCAGAAATCCCGCCCCGAACGCCGCCACCTGGATCTGCGTGAAGAGATATTCGAGCCCGTGCGTGTAAACGAGATGCGCCTTTTCGGGCGATCCGACCGCATTCACATAGGGCCAGACCAGAATGTTGTAGATCACCTTCGCGCCCGCGAAGCAGACGAAGAACATCAGCACGAAGGCGATGAGCGCCTTGATCAGGCGCGCGCGGAGCTCGGTCAGGTGCTGGATCAGGGGCGCGCGCGACGACTCGACCTCGTCCTCTTCGACAATCGGGTCGGTCATTCGGCTTTGGAATCCGGTTTGGCTGGAGCCGCGGGCACCACAGGGTTTGGCGCGGTGGGCTCGGAGGAGAACGTGACCGGCACGGGCCGCAATTCCTCGGCCAGCGCCTCGGTGCGGTGAACATCCGCCTCGTGATTGAGGGTCGAGGTGAACGATTCGAGCGGATCGACGACCGGCGGCACCGAGGAGCCCGGCAGAACCACCGGCGGCTCCATGGGCGCGACCGGATGGGCTTCGCCCCTCCCCTGCGCGGCCGCCTCGCCGGCGATCTCGGTCGCCGGCTTGTCATGCGAGGCGGCAGGCGCCTCGATGGCGCCTTTCAGCTCGTCGCGGATGGCCTGGATCGGATTGAGCCCGCCCTTGTGAATCGACGACACGGAATCGTTCATCCCCTGCAACTGCTTCTTCACGTCGTCGAGCTCGGCCTCGCGCATGGCCTCGTTGAACTGACCTTGAAACTCCGCCGCCATGCGGCGGATCTTGGAGGTCATRTTGCCGACGGTCCGCAAGGCCTTTGGCAGATCCTTCGGGCCAATGACGATCAACGCAACGGCGCCGATCACCATCACCTCACCCCAGCTCATGTCCAACATGAAGCGGTCCCGACCTTGCCGTTAGTTTTGAAAGTACGTCGGCCTCGCGGCGTCTCGCCGATCAGCCGATCTTGTGGTCCGAGGTCGCGTTGGTCGTGGTCGCGGCTGACGGCGTCTGATGATCGATCGTGCGGACAGGATCGGTCGGCGACACGGTCTTTTCGGGCGCGTCCTCGTCGGCCATGCCCTTCTTGAACGCTTTGATGCCCTTCGCGACATCGCCCATCATGTCGGAGATCTTGCCGCGCCCGAAGAGGAGCACGACGATCAGACCGACGACGATCCAGTGCCAGATGCTAGCACCACCCATGATAACCTCCTGCGCCTCCGCGGGCGCGGCGTTAGAATTTCGAACGTGGGGCCAACCTAGGGATCTGACGCGGCGAAAACAAGGACATCCTTCGGGTCGATCTCGATCCCGACGTCCTGACCTTCCTTTATGCCGACCGAATCGTGAATTCGGCCCTGCAACGGCCGCTCGATGCCCTGCACGTCGATATAGACGAGGTCGACCTCGCCGAGGAAGCGGCGCGACACGATCCGGCCGGGCAGGCAGAATCCCGCCGGTTTGAGTCTCAGTCCTTGCGGGCGGATACACACCACCGCTGGACCGTCGGGGACGCCGGGGGCCGCGAAGACGCCCACGGGGCAAGAAACGCGGCCGTTTCGCACCTCGCCCGGCACCTCGTTGAAATCGCAGAAGAACCGGGCGGCGAAGAGATTGGCGGGGGAGGAATAGAGTTCCTCGGAGGGTCCCTGCTGGATGATGCGGCCCGCCCGCATGAGGACGATCCGGTCCGCGATCCGCATCGCCTCCTCGGGGTCATGGGTGACCACGATGGTGGTGGCGCCGGTTTCCTTGAGAATCGCGACTGTCTCGTCGCGAACGGCGTCCCGCATCCGGCGATCCAGATTGGAAAACGGCTCGTCCATCAGCAGCACGCCGGGGCGCGGCGCGATGGAGCGCGCCAGGGCGACCCGTTGCTGCTCGCCTCCCGAAAGCGTGTGGGGATATTCGTCCGCGTAGCGCTCCAATCCCACCCGCGAGAGGGCGCGCCTGGCGGCGATCGCGGCCTCGTTGGCGGATAGTCCGGTGAGGCCGAACATCACGTTCTGCTGCACGCTCATATGCGGAAAGAGCGCGTAATCCTGAAACATCAGCCCGATGCCGCGACGCTCCGGTTCGATGAAGCCTTCAGGCCCGCTCGCCTGCTGACCGTCGATGAGGACCCGGCCGGAACTCGGCGTCTCCACGCCGGCGGCGATGCGCAGGAGAGTGGTTTTGCCGCAGCCGGAATGGCCGAGGAGGCAGACCAGTTCGCCGGGAGCGATGACCAGGGACACGTCGTCGAGCACGGTCGTCTCGCCGAATGTCTTGACGATATGCTCGAAGGTGAGCTGGGCAGGGATCGACGCGCCCGCCGTGCCGCGCTGGCCCCATCGTGGCAGGCGAAACCGGTCCTTTCCCCTCGCGGGGATGGGTTCGGTCATTCGTCGCCGTCTCCGAGCACGATGGGCTCGAAGAGATCGTCCTGATCGAGCGGGTCCTCGTCCTCACGAAGCGTATTGTCGTCGGACGGGACGGGAACGGAGAGGTCGGAGGGCACGCGGCCTTCGAGGAACCCCGCCCCTTTGAGCTCTTCGAGACCCGGAAGGTCGTCGATGGCATCGAGGCCGAAATGGTCGAGGAAGTCCGGCGTCGTGCCGTAGGTGACGGGGCGCCCCGGCGCGCGCCGGCGTCCCCGCAGACGAACCCACCCGGTTTCCAGCAGAAGATCGAGTGTGCCCTTCGAGGTCGCCACCCCGCGGATTTCCTCGATCTCGGCGCGCGTCACCGGCTGGTGATAGGCGACGATGGCCAGCGTCTCCATGGCGGCGCGGGAGAGTTTCTTCTGCTCCACCACGTCGCGGGACAGGACGAACGACAGATCGCTCGCCGTGCGGAAAGCCCACCGGCCCGCCACCCGCACCAGATTGACGCCACGGCCTGCATATCGGTCCGACAGCTCTTCGAGAATCGCCGTCACGTCGACGCCCTCGGGCAGCCGGCCGGCGAGTTCCTCGGCACTGAAGGGTTCGGCGGACGCGAACAGCAGCGCCTCGGCGATGCGCAGCGCCTCGCCGTGATCCGGGCCGGAGCGGTTGTCGGGGATCGCGTCTTCGACCCGGTCGTCGGTCATGCTGTCCATATCAGGCTCCTGCGTCCACGGGGTCGGGCACCGCCTTCACCCAGACCGGCGCGAACGCCTTGTCCTGCCGGACGCTCAATTTGCCCTCGCGGACCATTTCCAGGGTCGCCGAGAGGGTCGAGGCGAGAATGGTCGGGCGCATGGCCGGCTCGACCATGAATTCGAGCAGATAACCGTCGAGCCGGGTCCAGTCCTTCAGATGCCCGACGAGGCGCTCCAGAGCGTCCCGCGCCTCGGCGAGGGTCCAGACATTGCGGACATGCAGCTGGACCCTGCTGTTGAACTGGATCTGCCGCTGACGCGCATAGGCGGCCAGCAGGTCGTAGAGGGTCGCCTGATAGATCGAATCCTTGTGGATGACCACGGGTTCCGGCGCCCCCCGGGCAAACACGTCGCGACCGAGCCAGTTGCGCTCGCCGAGCTTGCGGGCCGCCTCGCGGATGGCTTCCAGGCGCCGCAGGCGCAACGCCAGGGCGGTCGCCAGATCCTCGGCGCTCGGCTCCTCGCCCTTCGGCGGTTCGGGCAGCAACAACCTCGATTTGAGGTAGGCGAGCCACGCCGCCATCACGAGATAATCCGCCGCGAGTTCGAGCCGCATGCGGCGGGCTGCTTCGATGAAGGTGATATACTGCTCGGCCAACGCCAGAATCGAGATCTTGTGGAGGTCGACCTTCTGCCGCCGGGCAAGCTCCAGCAGCAGGTCGAGGGGACCCTCGAATCCGTCGACATCGACCAGGAGAGCGGGTTCGCCATCGGCGCGCTCGACGCGGTCGGTCTCCTCAAAAGGTAAGGCGTTCGCCATCAATCCATCTAATCGTTCGAGCCGATTCGCAGCTTCGGCCCCTTAGGCGACCATCGCAAGCGCGGCGTCAAGCCTGGCGCGGGCATCCACAGGATCGAGGGGTTCGGGCTCGTGCCGGATGCGCTGCAGGGCGGCGTCCGCCCGGCGAAGCGCGTCGCCCGACAGGATCGGCGCGGCCTCGGCGACCTCCGCCATTTCCTCCATGACCCCGTTGCAGTGGAGGGCCATGTCGCAGCCGGCCGAGAAGGCCGCCTCGGTCTTATGCCGGAACGTGCCCGACAGAGCCTTCATGGACAAATCGTCGGTCATGACGAGGCCGTCATAGGCGAGGTGGCCGCGGACGATCTCATCCATGACGATCCGTGAGGTCGTCGCGGGGTTCTCCGGGTCGAGCGCCGTGTAGACGACGTGGGCCGTCATGGCGAGCGGCATGTCGGTGAGCATCCGGAACGGCGCGAAATCGTGGCGCTCCAGCTCCTCGCGCGAGGCGTCCACCACCGGGAGCGCCAGATGGCTGTCGGCTCCGGCGCGGCCGTGGCCAGGCATGTGCTTGATGACCGGCAATACGCCGCCGGCGAGCAGCCCCTCGGCAGCGGCCCGGCCGAGGATCGCCACCTGTTCGGGCGTCCTGCCATAGGCCCGGTCGCCGATCACGTCATGGGCACCCGGGGTCGGGACGTCGAGGACCGGCATGCAATCGACATTGATGCCGACGGCCCTCAGGTCATGGGCGATCAGGCGAGCGCCCAGGCGCGTGAGTTCGCGTCCGACGAGCGGGTCGTCCGTGTGGAGCGAGCCGAGAATCCGGCCGGACGGGTATTTCGGCCAGTGCGGCGGTCCCATCCGCTGGACCCTGCCGCCTTCCTGATCGATCAGGATCGGCGCGTCCCCGCCGACGCTGTCCCGCAAGGCGGCGCACAAAGCTGCGACCTGCGCGGGGTTGTCGACGTTGCGCTTGAAGAGGATGAAACCCCACGGCATCGCCTCGCGGTAGAAGGCGGCCTCATTGGGCGTGAGAGACAGGCCGGAGCATCCGGCGATCAAGGCGCGGGTCATCCCCGCGCCTTACGTCCCCTGCCGGGCAGGGTCAAGAAGTGTCGGCTCGACGGACCTAGTTCTTCGCCACGAAGCACTGGCCACCCTGCCCCTGGACGGCGGAACAGATCTGCGAGGCGTCGTCTCGCGACATCGGGCCGGCGCGGACGCGGAACACCGTGCTGCCGTTGATCTCGGCCTTGCGGATCAGCGCCGGCTGGCCGGCGAGTTCCTGGTATTTCTTCTGGAACTGACCAAAGGCCGCCTGCGCGTCCTTTTCCGAGCCGCGCACGCCGAGCTGGACCGAGAAGCCGCCGAGAGAGGCCTCCGCGGGTGCGGCGGCCGCGGGCGCGGTCGGCTGGATCGAGGCCACCTTCTGCGGCGCTGCCGGGGTTTCGGTGGCGGCCACAGGCGCGGGTTTCGCGGCGGGAGTGGCGGGCGCGGGGGTCGCGGCGACAGGCCGTGGCGCAGGCGCAGGTGCCGCGGCCGGCGCAGGCGGGCTTGCGGCCGGCATGGTCATGGCGGGGGGAGCGGCCACCGTCGCGACCTTGGCCTCCGGCTCGGGACGCGCCAGGGTGCCGTCGGGCTTGATCGAGATGGTGCGGACCTTGCGGGGCTCGCCGAGATTCAATCCGCCGCCCGCGTGCGGCGCAGGGCCGGCCGAACCGGTCGCATCCGCGACCGAGCCGCCATTCATGCGGACGGTCTGCTTGACGTCGACGGGCTGCTCGGAATTGCTCACGACCTTCGTGGTGCCGCTCTGGGCGCGCTCGTAGATCTGCTTGTTCTGGTTGGGGATCTCGACCCCACCCGGATTCTGCGGCGCGACCTTGATGGGCTCGTTGCTGGCAGCGATCAACGGCGGCTCACCGCCGGTAATCGCGGCCGAACCGCCGCTGAACATGAACGCTCCGGCGGAACCCAGCGCCACCACGCCGAGGATCGCCCCCAGGGCGAGGACGCCCTTGCGGGACCGGCTGCGCGGCGGCTGATAGGCGGCCTCGTCGTATTGGCCGGCATGAGGATCGCCGTTGCCGTCGTAGTAATCCTGCGCGTAGCCGTCCTGGCTGTAGCCGTGCTGATCGTATTCGGCGGGAGCGGCGGCAACCGGCTGCTGATAGCCGTAAGCGGGCGCCTGCGGTTCCTCGTCGTGGAGATTGTCCTGAAAATCCACCGGCTGGCGCGCGCTGTGCTGGGCGTAGGAATCGCCGACGGCTGGGCCGCGGGCCGCGAAAAGCGGCTCGCGCCGTTCCGGCTGCGACGCATGGCCGCGCGTCCGCTCGCCGGCGAGCAGCGCCTCGAACGGGTCGTCCTGCCCCCCGATGCGGGCAAGGTCCGCCAGCGGATCGTGACGTCCACCCAAGGAGGCATGGGAAGGCGGGGCAGACTGGGCCTGCGCGAGTTGACGTTCGATCTCATTGAGATCGACCGCGAAATGGGGCTTCTGTGTTCCGCTCATAGCGCCGGACCTCCGGTAATCCGACACACACCTTGAGTGCTGCGTCGGCACGACGTGACGGCTTCCGGTGCAATAGACCAGAAACGATACTCCGTTTCTAGCTCTCTAGCGCATTTCGTCGGGAGCCGTAACGCCCAGGATAGCAAGACCTGATGCCAGGACGCCCTTGAGGGCATACACAAGAGCCAGTCTCGCTTTCGTTGAATCTTCATCACTTTGATTAACAAAGCGTAATTGCGGCAAGTCTTTGCCCTTATTCCACAAAGAATGAAAGGCGCTGGCCAGATCATAGAGGTAGAATGCCGCACGATGAGGCTCGTGTGCCTCTGCGGCAGCCTCGATCATTCGCGGATATTGGGCGATGCGGTGGATCACATCCATCTCGGCTTCATCGCTCAACACGGACAAATCTGTGGCCGCGAGCGTCTTCGCCGAAAAGTCTCCGCCGGGGAAAGCCTCACCGGCCTGCCGCAGCACGGACGCGCAGCGGGCATGGGCGTATTGCACGTAGAAGACCGGGTTGTCCTTCGATTGTTCCACCACCTTGGCGAGATCGAAATCGAGCGTCGCGTCGTTCTTGCGGAACAGCATCATGAAGCGAACGGCATCCCGGCCCACCTCATCCACGACTTCACGCAACGTCACGAAGTCGCCTGAGCGCTTCGACATTTTCACCGGCTCGCCGCCCCGGAGCAGCTTCACGAGCTGGCAGAGCTTCACGTCGAGATCGCCCTGATTGGCCGTGACGGCCTTCACGGCCGCCTGCATCCTCTTGACGTAGCCGCCATGATCCGCGCCCCAGACGTCGATCATCTGGGCGAAGCCGCGCTCGAACTTCGAGTGGTGATAGGCGATGTCCGAGGCGAAATAAGTGAACGATCCGTCCGATTTCAGAAGCGGCCGATCCACTTCGTCGCCGAACGCGGTGGCGCGAAACAGCAATTGCTCGCGGTCCTCCCAATCCTCGTCCTTCTGGCCCTTCGGAGGCGCCAGGCGGCCCATATAGACGAGGTCGCGGGAGCGCAGATCCTCGATGGTCCTCGCGACTTCGCCGCCGCCGTTTTCCTGCAGCGACCGCTCGGAAAAAAAGACGTCGTGGTGAATGTCCAGCGCGGCGAGATCTTCGCGGATCATGTCCATCATCATGTCGATGGCGACATTGCGCACGAGCGGGAGCYAGTCCGCTTCGGGCTGGTCGAGCAGGCTCGCGCCATGGTCGCGCGCCAGCCTCTCGCCGACGGGTTTCAGGTAGTCACCTGGATAAAGACCCTCCGGAATCGCGCCGATATCCTCGCCGAGCGCTTCCCGGTAACGCAGGAACGCCGACCGGGCGAGGACATCCACCTGCGCACCCGCGTCGTTGATGTAGTATTCGCGGCTCACCTTGTGGCCGGCGAAATGCAGCAATTCCGACAGGGCGTCGCCGAACACCGCGCCGCGTCCGTGGCCCACATGCATCGGCCCCGTGGGGTTGGCGGAGACGAATTCCACGTTCACCGGCTTGCCGGCGCCCTGCCCGCTGCGACCGAACCCGTCGGTGTCGAGCAAGGCGGCTCGCAGGATCTCGTGCAGCACATGGGCTTTCAGCTTGAGATTGATGAAGCCCGGCCCGGCGATCTCCACCTTCACCACGCGCGGATCGCCCGCGAGATCGGCGACGATCAATTCGGCGAGCGCACGCGGGTTCATCCGCGCTTCCTTGGCCAGCACCATGGCGGCATTGGTGGCCAGATCGCCGTGAGAGCTGTCACGTGGGGGCTCGACGACGACGCGGCTCACATCGAGCCCGGCCGGGATCTGTCCGGCTTCGGCCAAAGCGCCGAGAGCATCCGCCACACGTTTCTCAAACAGCCCGAAGATGTTCATAAGACCTGAATCCGATAGGGCCTGTGGCCCTGAAAAGCTTTGGCGCGCCTAGCGCAAGTCAGGCGTCACGTCAAACAGGCGCTGGTGTTCGAGAACCGCGTAGCTGTCCGTCATCCCCGCGATGTAATCCGCCACACGGCGCGCGAGACGCGCCTGGTCGTCCGGCGAAACACCCGCCTGCCATTCATCGGGCATCGCCGCAGGCTCGCGCATGAAGCGGGCGAACAGGTCGTTCAGGATGGAATCCGCCTGCTGCCTCACCGCCATCACGTGCGGGTGACGGTACATGCGGGGGTAGAGAAATCCTTTGATGGCGACATCATTGGCCTGCATCGCCTTGGAAAACCCGATCGTGGTCTGGCCCGCCTGCCGGATCGCCTCGGCGTTCGCCGGCCCAAGCACGGAGAGCCGCCTCTCTCCTTCGGTCACCACGTCCTCGACGAAATGCGTGATGACCCGGCGGACGAGCTCGTGGATGCGGCGGGACAGGTCGAGGCCCGGATAGCGGCCATCGATCTCCCGCAGGAGCTCGTCGAGGAACGCGACCTCCCGCAGCGCCTCGATGTCGAAGAGCCCCGCCCTCAATCCGTCATCGATATCGTGAGCGTTGTAGGCGATATCATCCGCCACGGCGGCCGCCTGCGCCTCGCCACCGGCATGGGTCGCCAGTTCAAGATCCTGGACGGCGTTGTATTCGAGGATCGCGAGGGGCACACCCCGCGCCGCATAGCGCAGGGTCGGCTGGCCAGCGCTGTCGAGAAGCGGCCCGTTATGCTTCACYAGCCCCTCGAGGGTTTCCCAGGTCAGGTYGAGACCGTCATAGGCGGCGTAGCGGCGCTCCAGCCGGGTGACGATCCGCAGCGCCTGGGCATTGTGGTCGAAGCCCCCGAACGCTGCCATCCGGGCCTCCAGCACATCCTCGCCCGTATGGCCGAAGGGGGTGTGGCCAAGGTCGTGGGACAGCGCCAGCGCCTCCGCCAGATCCTCGTCGAGCCCGAGCGAACGGGCGAGCGCCCGGGCGATCTGGCTGACCTCGATGGTATGCGTGAGGCGGGTGCGGAAATGATCGCCCTCGTGATAGACGAAGACCTGCGTCTTGTGCTTGAGGCGGCGGAAGGCGGAGGAATGGATGATCCGGTCCCGATCCCGCTGGAATTCGCTCCGGGTCGGCGAGACGGGCTCGGAATGCAGGCGTCCCCGAGTGCCGCGCGGGTCGCACGCGTAAGGCGCTTGCCATCTCTCGCCAAAGGGCCGCACGCATCATCCCCGGGTTGAAGCTTCCTGCCTGCGCACTTACCTTGCTCTCAGGGCGTTGTCCAAGATAACGTCCGCCCGAGGACCCAAGCGACCATGAGCGACCTGACACTGACCGAACGCGCCGCCCGCCGGATCAACGAGATCATGGCGAACGAACCGCAGGGATCGATGCTGCGGATCAGCGTGAACGGCGGCGGCTGCTCGGGCTTCCAATACGCATTCGACGTGGATGCCGCCCGCCAGGACGACGATCTGGTGGTGGAAAAGGATGGCGCGACCGTGCTCGTGGACGAGGTCTCGATCCAGTATATCGACGGCTCGGTGATCGATTTCGTAGACGACCTGATGGGCCAATCCTTCAAGATCGAGAATCCGCATGCGACGGCCTCGTGCGGCTGCGGAACGTCGTTTTCGCTCTAGATCGACGCCAGAACACTATTTCGTTGCGACCATTGCCCGCCCGTGGCACCACCGGCGGGTTGTTCATTTGAGGTCATCATGAGGCGTCTTCGTCAGGGTATCGTGGGTGGGGTTGTGCTGTTTGCTGGGCTGGCGGTCTCGCAGGTCGAGATCCCCGTCGTCCGCAACCTGTCCACGGGCATTGTGGACATCGGCTCCATCAGCGTCCCGCTCTGGAGCGCCGCCTTGGCGCAGGAGGCCCAGACGCTGACGCTGGAGAATGTCCGCGTCACCTTCGGCGGGGCAGTCTATGAGGCCAACCGGGTCGACGTCGCGGGCCTCGCCGGGTCGCGGGCCGACCTCGACGCGCTCCTCTCTTCCGCCTCGACCGAGCCGATGGCGGCGCGCCTCGGCCGCATCAGTGCAAGAGTCGTGACCATCCCGGAACTGACCGTGACGACAAAGATGGCCCGCGAGACACGCAGCGGGACATACAATCGGATCGTCATGAGAGACGTGGTCGCGGGGAAGCTCGCGGAGGCCACCGCCGAATCCGTCACGGGCGAAATCGTCGACGATAAGAATCAACGCGTGCCTTTCAGCGCCGCGCGGTTGATGGTGAGCGATGTCGACCTGGCCGCGATGGCCCGCCTGCAGGAAGTGCGCGCGACCGGACCCGACGAACCATGGTCCAGGCTCTCCGGCACGTTCTCGCTCGAAAATCTGGAAATGCTCGAGCCGGCCAGCAAGTCACGGATCAAGTTCGGCCGTTTTTTGGGGCGGGACCTGATGGGCCGTCCGACGCAAGAGACACAGTCCGAAATCGCGGCCTTTCTCTCCGATTTCAGCAGCCGCGAGACGCACACGGACGCTGAAAACATGCGAGCCCTCAAGACGGCCGGCGACGTCCTTGACGCCTTCCGGATCGGATCGATCGAGGTGAGTGGCGTCGAGGTTCAAATTCCGGGCGACGCCAAGGCCGAGGACGGAACCGTCAAGATCGCTCGCGTCTCCTATGCGGCGGCGGCTTCCACCACACCTTCCGACATGCGCATGGAGGGCTTCGAACTGCTTTCGCCCGAAGCGCGCATGACGATCGCCAGCACCAGCCTGAGCGGTTTTTCCTTCGCTGCGACGATCGAGGGCTTGAAGAATTTCGACGGGAAGGAATTTGCGGATATCTCCGCCGCCGATTGGCGCGCTCTGATCCCGACCATCGGCACCTACCGCCAATCCGGCGTCGAGATCGATATGCCGAAAGGGCCTAAGCCCATGAAGGCTGCGTTGAAGGATTCCGAGTTCACCGCCGACAAACCCCTGAACGGCATCCCCACCAATATCCGGCTCGCATGGACCGGGTTCTCGCTCCCCCTTCAGGAGAACGGGTCGGACGATTGGGCCAAGGAGTTGCGGGCGCTGGGCTACGGGGCCATCGATGTCTCCTTCGCGCTTGCGCTGAACTGGAACGCCGAAACCAGTGAGATCGCCATCACGGAGTTGAACCTGGCCACGAAGGATATGGGCCGGGTGTCGGCGACCGGGGTCCTGGGCAACGTCACGAAGGAAGCGTTCAGCCCCGACAAGGGCGCGGTCGCCGCGGCGCTTCTGTCTGCGAAGGCGAAGTCGGTGACATTGCGCATTGAAGACGGCCGGGACCTGCTGAATCGCGTCATCGCCAAGGCGGCCAAGGACCAGAAGACCACGCCCGCCAAGTTGCGGGATTTCTACGCCGAGGGCGCCGGGATCGTCGGCGTGAGCCTGCTGGGAACCTCGCAATCGGCCAGCACGATCACGAAGAGCGTGGTCGATTTCATCAAGGACCCGCGCAGCCTCACTCTGACGGCCACGCCGCAGGCGCCTTCCGGCATCACCATGCTGGAACTGATCGCAACCCAGGACCCCAAGAAGATTCTCGAAAAGGTCGACGTTTCGGCCAAAGCCGAGTAACGCGGTCTAGATTCCGGCGCAGATCGCCGCCCCGGCGAGCTCCGCTTCGGCCGCCTGCGCCTCGACCACCGCGATCGCCGTGAGATTGACGATCCCGCGCGCCGTCACCGACGGGATGAGCACGTGCGCCGGTTTCGCCGGGCCGATCAGGATCGGGCCCACGGGGAGCGAATCCGCGAGAATTTTCGAGAACTGGAACGCGATGTTGGCCGCGTCGAGATTCGGCATGATGAGGACATTCGCCTCGCCCTTGAGGCGCGAGTCCGGGTTCACCTTCTCGCGGATCATTTCCGACAGCGCCGCATCGGCCTGCATCTCGCCGTCGACTTCGAGGTCCGGCGCGCGCTCCTGAATGAGCGCCAAGGCATCGCGCATCTTGCGGGCCGAGCGGGTATTGGCGGCGCCGAAATCCGCGTGCGAAAGCAGCGCGATCTTCGGCTCCAATCCGAACCGCCTCACATGGCTCGCGCAGGCGATCGTCATGTCGGCAATCTCCTCCGCATTCGGATCCGGCTGCACATGCGTGTCGGCGAGGAAATAGGCGCCCTTGGAGGTAATGACGAGCGAAAGGGCCGCCATCTCGTGGACGCCCGGCGAGAGGCCGATGATATCCTTGATGTGTTTCAGACGGGATTCGAACCGTCCTTCGAGACCGCAGATCAGCGCATCCGCATCGCCGCGCCGCACCGCGAGCGCGCCGATGACCGTGTTGTTGGTGCGCACCAGGGTTTTGGCCGCATCCGGCGTGATGCCCTTGCGTACCGCCGCTTCCACATAGGTGGCGACGTAGTCGCGATAACGCGGATCGTCCTCGGGATTGACGAGGTCGAAATGCCGGCCGATTTCGAGGCCGAGGCCGTAGCGCTTGATGCGGGCCTCGACCACGTTGGGGCGACCGATGAGCGTGGGCTTGGCGATCCCCTCCTCGACGATGACCTGCACGGCGCGCAGGACGCGCTCGTCCTCGCCTTCGGCATAGATCACCCGCTTGGGATTGGCTTTGGCCTGCGAGAAGAGCGGCTTCATGATGAAGCCCGAGCGGAACACGAAACGCGCGAGCGAATCCGTATAGGCTTCGAGATCGTCCAGCGGCGTCTTGGCGACGCCCGAATCCATCGCGGCCCTCGCCACCGCGGGCGCGATGCGCAGGATCAGGCGCGGGTCGAACGGGCTCGGGATGAGGGATTTCTTGCCGAAGGGATGCGCCTCGCCGCCATAGGCCCGCGCCACCACTTCCGATGGCGCCTCGCGCGCAAGACCGGCGATCGCCTTGACGGCCGCGGCCTTCATTTCCTCGTTGATGGTCGTCGCGCCGACATCCAGCGCGCCCCGGAAAATGTAGGGAAAGCACAGGACATTGTTGACCTGGTTGGGATAATCTGACCGCCCGGTGCAGATCATCGCGTCGGGACGCTCGGCCTCGGCTTCCTCCGGCATGATCTCCGGATAGGGATTGGCGAGCGCCATGATGAGCGGATCAGGCGCCATCATGGCCAAGTGCTCGGGCTTCAGGACGCCGCCTGCCGAAACGCCGAGAAACACGTCCGCGTCCGTGATGATGTCGGCCAGCGTGCGCGCGTCGGTCTTCTGGGCATAGACCGATTTCCAGCGGTCCATGAGCTCGTTGCGGCCGTCATGGACGACGCCTTCGATATCCGACACCCAGATGTTCTCGCGCTTGGCGCCGAGCGACACGAGCAGGTTGAGGCAGGCGAGAGCGGCGGCGCCCGCGCCCGAGGTCACGATCTTCACGTCCTCGATGCGCTTGCCGGCGAGTTCGAGGGCGTTCGTCACGGCGGCGCCCACGATGATCGCGGTGCCGTGCTGGTCGTCATGAAAGACGGGGATGGCCATGCGCGCCTTGAGGCGCTCCTCGACCTCGAAACATTCCGGGGCCTTGATGTCCTCGAGGTTGATGCCGCCGAAGGTCGGCTCCAGCGCCGCGATCACGTCCACAAGCTTGTCGACGTTGAGCTCGTCGATCTCGATGTCGAACACGTCGATGCCGGAGAATTTCTTGAACAGGACCGCCTTGCCTTCCATCACGGGCTTCGAGGCGAGCGGGCCGATATTGCCCAGACCCAGGACGGCGGTGCCGTTGGTGATGACGGCGACGAGGTTCTGACGCGACGTGAGGTTCGCCGCTTCCGCCGGATCGGCCGCGATCGCCTCGCAAGGGGCGGCGACGCCGGGCGAATAGGCGAGCGCGAGGTCGCGCTGGTTGCCGAGGGGCTTGGTTGGCTGGATCTCGAGCTTTCCCGGACGCGGATAGCGGTGGTAGAAGAGCGCTCCCTGCTTTAGATCCTGAGAGATGTTGTCAGCCATCCCAAACGCTCCTCACGCTATTTGTTGTTCGCTGGTTGGATGCCCTTGTGCGCGCCCTGCCCCCTGCCGTCAACGCCGTTCGCGCGGCGGGCGCTGAGCCATGAGCCTTCGTCACCGGTTGAAAAACTGGCGCAATCCCCACAACCAGACCGACCTCCATCTCGCGGACCTGGCGCGGCGCTACGGCTTCGACATCGGGGCGTTCAGCTATGGACGTCCGAAGGTGCGTTTCCCGCAATCCGGCCGCAAGCTCACGATCGGGCGCTTCTGCTCGATCGCCGACAAGGTGGAGATCCTGCTGGGCGGAAATCACCGTGTGGATTGGGGCACCACCTACCCGTTCTCCGCCCTGCCCGCGCTCTGGCCTTCGGCACCCGACACGGACGATTATCACGGGTCACGGGGGGACGTGACCATAGGCCATGATGTGTGGCTGGGTTCGGGCGCTACCATCCTGTCGGGCGTCACCATCGGGCATGGCGCGGTGATCGCGGCCCAGGCGGTCGTGACCCGGGACGTGCCACCCTACGCCATCGTCGGCGGCAACCCCGCCAAGGTGATCCGTTACCGTTTCGACGAGACGCTCGTGGCGGCTCTATTGGAGGCGCGGTGGTGGGACCTCCCGCGCGAGCGCATCGCCACCTTGATTCCGCTGCTCCAGAGCGAGCGGGTCAAAGAGCTTGTGGCGGCGATCCGGGTGCTCCGCGCGCAATCGAGTTGATCGAACTGCGAAGTCTTGGCGCGGCTCCCCACCTCTCCCCGAGGGAGAGGTCGAGGTCCGACCTCTCCCTCGGGGAGAGGTGAAGCGGAGGTCGGTCTCTCTACGATCTGGCTACGACAAACCTTCGCGTTTCAGCGCGCCCTTGCCGCGTAGAAAGGCCCAGGCTCCCGCCGCAGAGCCCGCATAACGCTCGATCAATTGGCGCCGAAATGTCAGGCAGACGCCCAGTGTTTTCAGCCCGTTGATGAGAAACATGCCGAGCGCCGGCCCCGGCAATCCGTATTTGCGGCTCACATAGGCGCGCGACCAGGCCTGGTGCCAGCGGGACTTGAAGATGCGGCCGGCCTTCGGCCCGCTCGACCGCCCTCGCCCGTGGCGCACAATGGCCTGTGGCACATAGACCAGCGACGCGCCGCTATCGGCGATGCGGCGGCAGAGATCGTCATCCTCGTAGAACAGGAAGATGTTTTCGTCGAAGCCGCCGAGGCGCAGGAAAAGCTCCCGCCGGACGAGGAAACAAGCGCCGGAGAAAAACGGCGCGCAGGCCTCGCCGTCGGGCAGCGCATGCCGGCCTGACGGGTTGGTGAGATAAGGCGCCAGCAGCGAGCGGGGCTGAAAGAAAACGCGGCCGCTCGGCTCCACGATCTGCGGGGCGAACAGCCCGGCATCGGGATAGCGCCCGGCCGCGTGCAGCAAGGCCGCCACCGCGCCTTTTTCGACGAAGACGTCCGGGTTGCAGATGAGCAGGAACTCGCTCTGCGCGGCGCGCGCGCCGGTATTGTTGGCGCGACCATAGCCTTCGTTGCGCAGGTTGCGGAGAACCCGCGCTCCCCGCTCTTCCGCCATGCCCCTGGTGTCGTCGAGCGATCCGTTATCGACGACGATGACCGGCACATCCTCCGCCCGCAAGGCATCGAGACAATCCGGCAGCGCATGGGCGCTGTCGAACGTCACCACGATGGCCGTCGCCGGGATCATTTTTCCTGCAGGTTCAGACGGACGTGCAATTCGCGCAATTGCTTGGGTGAAACGTCGGACGGTGCGCCGAGCAGCAGGTCTTCGGCGCGCTGATTCATGGGGAACAGCGTGATCTCGCGCAGGTTCACCGCGCCGCAGAGAAGCATCACGATGCGGTCGATGCCCGCCGCCATACCGCCGTGGGGCGGCGCGCCGTAATGGAATGCGCGGTACATGCCGCCGAAACGCTCCTTGACCTCGTCCTCGCCGTATCCCGCGATCGCGAAGGCTTTCACCATCCGATCGGGACGATGGTTGCGGATGCTGCCCGATGCAAGCTCGTAGCCGTTGCAGACCATGTCGTATTGAAGGGCGGTGAGCTTGAGGATTCTGTCCTTGTCAGACGGATCGAGGGCCATGAACGCTTCGTCGTCGAGGTCCGCCATCGAGAAAGGGTTGTGCGAGAAGTCGATCTTCTTCTCGTCCTCGTTCCATTCATATTGCGGGAAGTCAACAATCCACGCGAAAGCGAACTGGTTCTTGTCGCCAAGGCCCAGTTCGTCGCCGATGCGCACCCGCGCCTTGCCCGCGAGCGAGGCTGCCTTGTCTTCCGTGCCTGCCGAAAAGAACACCGCGTCGCCCGCCTTGAGGCCGGCCTTGTCGCGGATCGCCGCCTGGACGTCTTCGGGAATGAACTTGGCGATCGGTCCCTTGCCGATGATCTTGCCGCCCTCGTCCTCGAACACCACGTAGCCGAGGCCCGGAGCGCCTTCCGTGCGCGCCCATTCGTTGAGCTTGTCGAAGAAGGACCGCGGCTGCGAGGCGGCGCCCGTTGCCGGGATCGCGCGCACGACGCCCCCCGACTTGATGACGTTCTTGAACGCGTTGAAGGTGACTTCCTCGCGCGCGAACTCGTCCGACACGTCGGCGATGATGAGCGGGTTGCGCAGGTCGGGCTTGTCGGTTCCGTATTTGAGAAGCGCGTCGAAATATTTGATGCGCGGGAACACGTCCGTGACCGGCTTGCCTTCGGCGAATTCCTTGAACGTATCGCGGATGACCGGCTCCATGGTCTGGAACACGTCCTCCTGCGTCACGAAGCTCATCTCCACGTCGATCTGGTAAAATTCGCCCGGCAGGCGGTCGGCGCGCGGGTCCTCGTCGCGGAAACACGGCGCGATCTGGAAATAGCGGTCGAAGCCCGAGATCATGATGAGCTGTTTGAATTGCTGCGGCGCCTGCGGCAGGGCGTAGAACTTGCCGGGATGCAGGCGGGACGGCACGAGGAAGTCGCGCGCGCCTTCGGGCGAAGAGGCCGTCAGGATCGGCGTCGTGAACTCGAAGAACGCGCTCTCCTTCATGCGGCGGCGGATGCCGTCGATGATGGCGCCGCGCTTCATGATGTTCTGGTGCAGCTTCTCCCGGCGCAGGTCGAGATAGCGGTAACGCAGGCGTGTCTCTTCGGGATATTCCTGATCCCCGAAGACCGGCATGGGCAGCTCGTCCGCCGGGCCCAGAACCTCGATCTCGGTGATGTAGAGTTCGATCATGCCGGTGGGCAGGTCGGCGTTCTCGGTGCCGGCGGGACGCTTGCGGACCTTCCCGTCGACCCGGATCACCCATTCGGACCGGGCCGTTTCAGCAAGCTTGAAGGCCGGCGAATCCGGATCGATGACGCATTGGGTCATGCCGTAATGGTCGCGCAGATCGATGAACAGCACGCCGCCATGGTCCCGGATGCGATGGCACCAGCCGGACAGGCGGGCGATCCCGCCCACGTCGGATTCGCGGAGCGCACCGCAGGTGTGGGAGCGATAGCGGTGCATGGGCATGGAAGAGGCGGACATGGGAGCCTGCTGAATTAAGCCTGATCGGAGAGAAACGATCCGGCAACATTCATGGCAGGTGGGGGATGTCAAGACGGAAGGCTCAAATCCCGCGCCTCAGGCAGAGCCGGGCGGCTGGATCATGCCCGGCTCTGGTTTGAGGTGGCTCGGTCAGCCCGTGATGACAGGAACTTCTCCGACCTTGCCCCCGTTGCCGGCTCCGCAACGTCTGCCGCCGGCGGCCTGCAGCAATTGCTCAACGCCGAGTTCGACGATGACGACCTGCGGCTGCAAGGCGGGATCGATCGCAACGCTCGCGTTCTGGTCGACTTTCCTCGCTTCAATGTTCATGGCAAATATCCTACAAGCAAGTTTCAAATTTCCGACACTTGGAACGCGGCCAAGGGCTCAGCCGGTCACAACCGGAACTTCCCCGACCTTGCCGCCGCTGCCGGCGCCGCAACGCCTGCCGCCTGCCGCCTCGACAAGGTCGTCGTCGCACAGTTTGATCATGGGGAATGGAAACGCGCCGTCCCAATCCGAAACAAGTCCCAGATCTTCATCGCGCAAAGGAAAAATCACGGAGTTCGTCATCGTTGTCTCCTGGTCCACGGCCGTCGTCGGTTGCGGCATTGGTTGATCGGCGGCTCGGTAGTTTCACTACACAACGGAATAACATTGCCGACAACCAGCTGCCGGTTTAGGAGCGAACGGTTGCTTCGTGAACTAAATCTCATCATGCGTTTTCGCATAAGGAAATTATCATTTCCTCATAGCAAGAGCGACAAATTCCAATGCCATGCCGCTTTTTTAGATTGCGAAAATGCATGAAATTCGGGTGTGCTTCCGCACCTGTTTCCGCATTTAAGAGGCAAACCGAGCCGTACGCGCCGCTGCGTCATTGCTGCCGCCGTTCAACCGCAGGCGGTAGCGTGCCGCAGAAACCTGACAGCCGGTCGATTCTTCGGGCGGAAGGCGGCGCGCATATTTCCATGCAACTCTAGACGTTGTATCGTTACATATGCGATGGTCGCCGATTGCCTGCGGAACGCGGCGGCGAACTTTCATGGTCGTTCGCGCGACCGCCTTAGCAGACATTCAGAGGTCGCGTGTGAAAGAGAGTTTTTTCCGCAAGGAGGTTTTGCCCGGCACCGACAAGACCGCCGCTTTCATCCCAGTGGCTCCGATCTCGTGGACCATGCTCGGCGTGGCGCTCGTAGTCGCGACGAGCGCCCTTCTCGTCTTCATCGTCACCGCCGGATACGCGCGCAAGGAACCGGCGAGCGGAACGTTGATCTCGACCGCCGGAGTGGTGCGGGTTTCCGCGCGCAGTGGCGGCGTGGTGACAGGTCTGGTCATCAGGGAAGGCGATCACGTGCAGGCGGGCCAGCCTCTCTTCACGATCGATTCCCAGCAGGGCCTCGAGAGTGGCGGCACGCTCGCGGCGGCGTTGCTGAAGAGCCTCGACGCGCAGATGGGGCTCATCTTGCAGCAGATCGAAGCCGAGCCCACCCGCATCGCCAACGAGATCGTGCGCCTCGACGCTGCCATCGCGAGCGTGAAGGCGCAGCAGGACGCCATCGGCGCGCAACGGCGGCTGCAGGCGGAGCGCATCGATGCGGCCGAGGAACGCCGCCGCGCGCTGACCCAGCTCTATCAGAAGGGGAACACCACCAAGGTCGCGCTGCAGGAGCAGGAGGGCGTCCATCTCGCCGCCCGTCAGAGCCTCGCCGATCTCGACCGGCAATTCGCCGCGACCGAGCGCGAACTGGAACAGGCCCTGCTCCAGCGCGAACAGCTTCCGGTGCAGCAGAGCGAGCGGCTTTCGCAATTGCGGCTGAGCCTCGCTGATCGCGAGCGGGAGCGCTCGGAGACGGCAGCGCGCGGCGCACAGGTCGTGAGATCGCCGGTGAGCGGACGCGTCACCGCGTTGCAGGTGAATAACGGGCAGATCGTCGACCAGAGCCGGCTCCTGCTGACCCTCGTGCCGGAGGGTGCGGAGCTGAAGGCGGAGCTCTTCGTGCCAAGCCGCGCCATCGGCTTCGTCAAGCCGGACCAGCAGGTGCGCCTGATGGTGGATGCTTTTCCGTTCCAGCATTTCGGCATTCAGAAAGGCGTCGTCGAATCGGTATCGCAGACCGTGCTGGCGCCCAACGAAATTCTCGGCACCGTCGCGCTGAGAGAGCCCGCTTACCGCGTCACCGTCCGTCTCGATCGCCAGAGCGTCGAGGCCTATGGCCAATCGGTTCCGTTGCAGCCCGACATGAGTCTCGCGGCCGACATCGTTCTCGAGGAGCGCTCGCTCGTCGCCTGGCTGTTCAATCCCCTGCTCACGGCCCGGGGGCGGATGTGAACCTGCTCGACAAGATCGACTTTTTCGGCCGGTCCGGACTGCCGGTGATCCTTCAATCGGAAGCCGCTGAATGCGGTCTCGCATGTCTGGCGATGATCGCCACCCATCACGGCCACGAGACGGACCTGATTTCCCTCAGGCGCCGCTTCTCGATCTCGATGAAGGGGACGACGCTCAAGGATATTCTCACCCTGGCGCAGCGTCTGAACATGACGGGCCGCGGCCTGCGCCTGGAGCCGGCGCAACTCAAGGACATCAAGACCCCGTGCATCCTGCACTGGGACATGGACCATTTCGTCGTCCTCAAGGAGGTGAAGGGAAACCGGGTCGTCGTGCACGATCCGGCTTTCGGCCGGCGCATCTACACGCTGACGGAAGCGGGCCGGCATTTCACCGGCATCGCGCTCGAACTCATTCCCACCGGCTTCACATCGAGCCTGGTGAATTCGTCGCCATCACCGGCCCGTCGGGCGGTGGCAAGACGACGCTCCTCAAGGTGATGCTGGGACTCTTCAAGCCGAAGAGCGGGAGCGTGATGATCGACAACGTTCCCCTCGACCATCTGGGGCTGCAAACCTTCCGCGCCCAGATCGGGGTCGTCATGCAGGACGACCACATGCTGTCCGGTACGCTGGCCGAGAACGTCACCTTCTTCGACACCCGGCCGGATATCGAATGGGTCCGCGAATGCGCGCGCAATGCTGGCATCGACGACGAGATCATGGCGATGCCGATGAATTACGGCACCCTGGTGGGCGACATGGGCACAACCCTCTCCGGCGGTCAGCGCCAGCGCGTGCTCCTCGCCCGCGCCCTCTATCGCCGGCCGCGTATCCTGTTCATGGACGAGGGCACCTCCAGTCTCGATCTCGACAAGGAGCGGGAGGTGAACCGCGCGCTGGCAAAACTCCGGATCACCCGCGTGGTCATCGCCCACCGCCCCGACACCATCCGGGCGGCCGACCGGACGATTCTGCTCGCCGACGGAAAAGTCGCCCCCGCCCCGGATTTCGCATCCCGTGAGCCGCGAAACCGGGTGGGTACGCTGGGCGCTGCGTGACTGGCGAAAAATTGCCGGTGACGAGGGATTTTCGGCTCAAAAGACGGGTCGCAGGATCGCGCCGGTTCGGCTAAAAGCCTTTTCTATGGACCTGATTACCTCGACCGACGCCCTCGCGGCAGCCTGTGCCCGCCTTGCCGCCCATCCGTTCGTGACGGTGGATACGGAGTTCCTGCGCGAGACGACATATTATCCGAAGCTCTGCCTGATCCAGATGGCGGGACCCGACCCCGCCGAGGCGTTTCTCGTCGATCCCCTCGCGGAGGACCTGAGCCTCGAGCCTTTCATGGCGTTGATGGCCGATCCCTCCGTCACCAAGGTCTTCCACTCCGCCCGCCAGGATCTGGAGATCGTCTGGAACATCGGGCAGATCGTTCCGGCGCCCCTGTTCGACACCCAGATCGCCGCCATGGTGTGCGGCTATGGCGATTCCGTTTCCTACGAGCAACTGGTCAACGACCTGGCCAAGGCCCGCGTCGACAAGTCCTCCCGCTTCACCGACTGGTCCCGCCGCCCCCTGACGGAAGCCCAGCTCGTCTATGCGCTATCCGATGTCACCTATCTGGTGACCGTCTACCAGGAATTGCTGGCGCAGCTCGAAAAGAGCGGCCGCCTCGCCTGGCTCAGCGAGGAAATGTCGGTGCTGACCTCGCCCGAGACCTATCAGGCGGATCCCGAGAATGCCTGGAAGCGGCTCGTGGGACGTCTGCGCAAGCCCAAGGAAGTCGCGGTGCTGATGGAGATCGCCTCCTGGCGCGAACGGGAGGCGCAAKGCCGCGACGTTCCGCGCGGGCGCATCCTCAAGGACGACGCCCTGGTCGATCTCGCGGTCTCCGCTCCCCGGTCCGTCGAGGCGCTCGGTCGCCTGCGCTCCATCCCCAACGGTTTCGAGCGCTCCCGCACCGGCGCCGACATCCTGGAGGCCGTCGAGCGCGGCCTTGCCCGCGATCCCGCAACCGTCCCGGTCCCCGAGCGCTCGCGCGGACGCGGCTCGGCAGGCGCCGTGGTGGAATTGCTGAAGGTCCTGCTCAAGGCCGTCGCCGAGGAAGAAGGCGTCGCGCCGAAAATCATCGCCACCGTCGACGAGCTGGAAGCCATCGCCGACAGCGACAGCGCCGACGTGCCGTCGCTGAAAGGCTGGCGGCGGGAGCTGTTCGGCGACAAGGCGCTGGCGTTGAAGAATGGCGAGTTCGGACTGGTGTTGGAACGCGGTCGGGTGAAGGCGCGACCGGTTCCGGCGGTAGCGGTTTAGCCTCGGCGCCCGCTCTCTCCTAAACCAGCCCCTTCAAACCGAGCAGCCCAAAGGCTGCGACGCTGGCCGCGTCCTTGATTTCGCCGTCGAGCATCATCTGCTTGACCTGCGCGATCGGGAAAGCACGGCAGATCATGTCCTGCTCTTCTCGCTCCCGGTTCGCCTCGCCTGCTTCGAGATCCTGCGCAAGGTAGATATCGTAGCCCTGCGTCGAGTAGCCGTAGCATTCGTAGAGATGCCCCACATGCGTCATCCGGCGGGCGAGAAGGCCGGTTTCCTCGCGCAGTTCGGCGCGGGCGAGATCGATGGGATCCTTCCCGGGGTCGTGTTCCCACGAGCCTTGCGGAAACTCCCAGAAGCGACCCTTCACCGGATAGCGATATTGCTCGACGAGATGGATCATGCCGTCATGCAGCGGCACGATCAGCGCGAAATCGGGCTTCTCGACAATTCCGTAAATCCCCGCCGAACCGTCGCGCCGCATGATGTCGTCTTCGCGCACCTTCATCCAGCGGTTTTCGTAGACGAGGCGCGAGCGGAGGGTTTCGATGTCGGGTGATTTTGACATGCGCCGAACGCCTAGACGATCTCGATCAACGGATCGAGATTGGTCAATTTTCCAAGCGCCCGCATGCGCCCGGTCAGCCGCTCATTGGCAAGGTCGGCCATGGTTTTCGGCAATTGCAGAACGACATTGCGTCCACGCAGGAGCAGCGGCGTTCGCGGCAGGACGCCCTCCATGGCGACGGAAACCGGATAGGCGACGCGCATGAGCGCGGCGAGCAGGCGCGCCCGCTCCATCAGGCGAGTCCCGGCGAGCGACTTGATGCGCGAGCCCACCTTGTCGGGCGAGAGACCCTCGTGGCGGAAGAAGATCGCCAGCGCCAGATAAGCGCGACCCGGATGATCGAGCCCCGCGAACGCCCCGTAGGCGATCAGATTGAGACTCTGCTCGCCGCGATAATCGGGATGTGCGCGCCAGCCGATATCGGCGAGAAGGCAGGCTGCGTGACGTAAGCGTCGTTCGGATTCGGTTTCGGGAAGCCCGACGGAGTCGATGAACTGGCTGGTCCAGACCCAGAGCTCCTCCGCATGGCCCGGAGAGCGGGACCGCAGCAGGTTGAGATCCTCGGTGGCGGAGAGCAACGGATCGCGCTTCTGCGTCGCGGTGTCGAGCTTCTGGTACAGGACGCCCTCGCGCACGCCGTAGGCCGAGATCGCGATCTCCTTCGGCTGTCCGAGGCGGATGATTTCTTCGAGCAGGATCGACCCGTAGGCGAGCAATGGGCGGCGTGCCTCGGAGACGCTTTCGATGTCCTTCAAGGTCTTGGCGTCCGCTCCTTCCACCAGATGGAGGAAGTCCAGAGTGTCGGCGGGATCGATCATGTAGGCGTGCATCACATGCAGCGGATAATCGGTCGCCGCCTGATGCAGGCGCGCCAGCGCGCGCCAGGTTCCGCCGACCGCGTAGAACGTCCGTCCATGGAGATGTTCGAGATATTCGGGAGCGCGCTCCAGCGACGAGCGGATGATTTTCTGGGCCTTCTTGAGCGAGCCGCCGCTCATGTCCTGCAGCGCCAATCCGCCGAGCGGCATGGTGACGCCCTCGCCCACGCTCGCGCGGCTCACGTCCACGAGTTCGAGGCTGCCGCCGCCCATGTCGCCCACGAGGCCATCGGGAGCATAAAAGCCGGACAACACGCCGAGCGCCGACAATCGCGCTTCCTCGGCGCCCGACAGAAGCGCGATTTCCTGTCCGCACGCCTTCGACGCGGCTTCGAGGAAAGCAGCGCCGTTCGTCGCATCGCGGGCAGCCGCCGTCGCGAGGACGAACACGTCCGAGACGTTCATGGTCTTGCAGAGAACGCGGAAACGGGCGAGTGCGCGCAGGGCGCGCTCCGCCGCTTCTTCGTCGAGCCGCCCGGTCGTCGCCACATGGCGACCGAGGCCGCAAAGCACCTTTTCGTTGTAGATCGGCGTCAACGACCGCGCGAGCCCTTCATAGGCCACGAGACGCACCGAGTTCGATCCGATATCGATGATCGCGACCGGCTGACCGATCTTGAGGCGCCCCTGCGCTTCCCGCCTGTTGAGAAGATGCATCTCAGCGATGCCCGCGTTTCGCCAACGCCTTCGGGCTCGACGTCTTCAGCGATTTGCCCCGGCCCGACAAGCTTGGATTGGTCATGAAGTACCTGTGCGCATTGAACGGTTCCTCGCCCTTCGCCAGCGTGATCCGCTGGCTCGTGCCGTCGGACAACACGTTCCAGCTTTGCTCGTTGTCGAGGAGGTTCGCGAGCATGATCTGTTCGAGGACCTGCTGGTGAACGGTGGGATTGAGAATGGGCAGAAGCGCCTCCACC
>NZ_JBFUHH010000060.1:0-26162 GCF_056402495.1 Microvirga sp. P4_A5
AACAACCAGCACCGTGTCGGCGCGAGGCGGCGTGAGAATCGTGTATCCGGCGGTCGTCATCTCCCCCAGTCGCGGACCAACCGCGAGAAGCAAATCCGCCTCTTTAACGCGCGCAACAAGGCTGGGCTCGGCGCCGACCCCGAGATGGCCCACATAGCTCGGATGCGTATTGTCGATATAATCCTGACACCGAAGCGAGACAGCGACTGGGATCTCGTTTTTCCCGGCAAACTCCATGATGGCTCGTCTGGCATCGGCATTCCAGTCGCCGCCGCCGAGCAAAACCATCGGTCGATTTGCCCGCTCCAGTAACCTTTCGAGGGCATCCATGTCGGAGTGCTGCGGCCCGCCCCTTAGAGCCTTTGACGGCAACCCAATTTCAATGTCCCCGGGCACGGTCTCCGACAGGATATCCTCAGGGAGGGCCAGAACGACGGGTCCTGGTCGGCCGGACAAGGCAGTCTGAAATGCGCGATGGACATATTCCGGAATGCGACTGGGATCGTTGATTTCCGCGGCCCATTTGGCGAGCGGCGAAAACATCGCGCGGAAATCGACTTCCTGGAAACCCTCGCGGTCGCGAAACGCGCGCCCGACCTGCCCGATGAACAGGACCATCGGCGTGGAATCCTGGAACGCCGTGTGGACGCCCGTCGACGCGTTGGTGGCCCCGGGTCCGCGGGTGACGAAGCAGACGCCCGGCTTGCCCGTCAACTTACCGTGGGCTTCGGCCATGATCGCCGCGCCGCCTTCTTGGCGGCAGACAACCAGGCTGATCTCATCACGCGCGTCGTGAAGTGCATCGAGAACGGCCAGGTAGCTCTCGCCCGGTACACAAAAGGCTGAATCCACGCCCTGCCGTCTCAAACACTCGACCAGAATCTGGCCACCCGTACGGCCAACGGAACTCACAGTTTCAATCAACGGCCTTCTCCCGAATGTTTGATGAGATGACAAGGCCAAACCAATATGGGCCATAACCAACCAAATGCGAAGCAAGTTTTGCCAATACGCAACCAAATTGACTATTGTGAGGTTTTAAGGGACACCGGATACGCCCTCCTTGAGCGGATCCAGAAGGCCAGCGATGTCAGCACTTCCAACCAGCAGCGATGCGGCGGACGGCCCGAGAGCGAAGTCGGAAGCCGACAGCCAAGCTATCTACCGCAGCCTCAAGGGTCAGATTGCAGCAGGACGCATGTCGCCGGGTTCTCGCCTTCCGACTGAACGCGTCCTCGCCGATCGGTTCGCCGCCGCCCGCAACACGGTTCGCAAGTCGATGGGCCGCCTYGTGAGTGAGGGGCTTGTCGTCCGTCACGTGGGGCGCGGCAGCTTCGTCGCAGAAACCGTGGAGCGAGCTCCCCGCGCCGCAACCCAGCAGCCGGATTTCAGTCTGAGTGAGTTGCTCGAGGCGCGGCTGTTATTCGAGCCAAACCTGGCGGAGCTCGTGACCGAGCGGGCAACAGATGAGGAACTGCTTGCATTGTCGAGCCATCTTGAGGCCATGCGGTCCGCGGCGACTTGGAGAGAATTCAAGGAAGCAAAATATGGACTTCATCTGGCCGTCACGCGCGCCTCGAAAAATTCCTTTCTGGAGCAGGTCTTCGAGACCATCGTGGCCTCGCGTCGCCAGTCAGAATGGAACCGTCCCGGCGGCCACCGCCTTCCTGTCAGCACAGTCCGGGAAGCTGCGATCAAGGACAACGAGGCCATCGTGGAGGCTCTCCAGCGGCGCGACGCGCCTTTGGCGCGGGAGTTGATCCGGACGAACCTGCTCCGCACCCTGCTGTCGATTGGCGGAAGCTAGTTGACGTTCCTTACCGTCGATCGAGACGGCGCTGCAGGGCTCTCCCCACGAGCATGAGCGAGAGCGCGGTCAGCAATATCGCGATACCTGGAAACGCAGACATCCACGGCGCCAGCAAAATGTAATCCTTGCTTTGCTGAAGAATCGCCCCCCAATCCGGTGTCGGAGGTTGGACCCCAAGACCTAAAAACCCCAACGCGGCCTGAATCTGCAGGACCAAGGGAAACAGAATCACGTACTGCACCAGAATGAGGGGCATCACGTTCCGGCTGACGTGGCGAAAGAGGATTGTACTCTCCGACAGTCCGATGCTGCGCGCGGCCTCGACATACGTCTGCCCGACTTCCGAGAGAGCGCCGGACCGGGCAATCCGGAAGAACACTGGCATATAGACTATGGCGAGCGCGAAGACGAGATTGACGGTTTTTGGACCAAGAATGCCGGTCACCATGATGCCGAGGATAACAGGTGGGAAGCTGAGGATGACGTCGATTAGCCGCCCCAGCAAAAGGTCCCCCCTCCCGCCCACAAAGCCGGAGATCAACCCTAGCGCACCGCCGGCGACCGCCGAGATGATGAGCGCTCCGGCGCAAATCGACAGGGTCACCCGAGCGCCATGAATGACTCGCGCGAACACATCGCGTCCGACGTCGTCGGTTCCGAACAAATGCGCCAACGAGGGAGGTTCGAGCGCCTGGTCAACGTTGATTGACAGCGGCGATTGCCAAGCGAAGAGGCCCGGGAACATTGCCACGATCGCGACAAGCGTCATGAGAACGATGCCGATCGCCAAGTCCGGCTCGCGTTTGAGCCTGTGAGCCAGACTGATACCGATTCGGGGCGTTGCTGTACGCATTGGGGAGGCTACTGTCATGAAAGGCCTCAGCTTAGACGCACACGCGGGTCGATGACCCGGTAAAGCAAATCCACCACGAGATTGACCACCATGGCGATAATTACCACGACGAGCAGCCCGCCCTGAAGGACCGGGTAATCGCGCGCCTCGATCGACGAGAGCAGAAGACGGCCAAGACCCGGCAGGGCAAACAGACTTTCGATGATAACGGCGCCGCCTAGAATCTGGATCAAGATCAAGCCCATGAAGGTGACAAGGGGTATCGCGATATTTCTCAACACATGCTTGAAAAAGACGATCCGGATAGGGACGCCTTTGGCAATCGCAGTCCGGACATAATCCTGATGAAACGCCGACACCACACTCTGCCTCACGAATTGCGCATAGGCCGCAGCCTGGAGAATGCCAAGGCTGATGATGGGCAGCGCCAGGATGGAGAGGTTCTCCGTCAATGAAACCGTCGGTGACACATAGAGGAGAGGCGGAGACCATCCGAGGAGAGAGGAAACCCCGACGAGGAGCATCAACCCAACCCAGAACACCGGGGCGGCCAAACCGACCAGGTTAAAGGACTGGATGAAGCGGTCGAGCCAGCGACCTTCATAAATCCCGGCGACAACGCCGAGCGGGACGCCGATGAGAGTTGAAACAATCAATGTCAGAAATCCAAGCTGCAGCGTGACCTGGAGGGCGTCGCGGATCATTCCCGAAACCGGATGGCCTCTCGTCCAGCTCACTCCGAGATCTCCAACCACAACGCGTGAAGTCCAGATCCAGTATTGTCTAAAGATCGACTGGTCGAGACCGAAGAACTCTCGCAGTGACCGCTCGGCCGTCGGATCGCTCGTTTGACCCAACATTTGCGCAACTACGTCGCCCGGCACGCTTCGTACGAGGACGAAGACGATGAGCGTCGCCAAGATTGCGGTCACCAGAGAGGCTCCCAATCTTTTCAGCAGATAAAGACCCATGTCGCTCGTTCCCGCGGCCTATTGCCGTAAACGGGACCAGGATGCAGAAGCCCCTGGTCCCGGGTCTTTCATTGCGCGAGATAGGTGCGCGCAAGGCCGTAATACCAGCCGGTCGGGTGCTGGACGTAGTTCTTCACCTTGTCACCGCGGACCGTAATATGGTCGGCACTGAACAGCATGACGGTTGGCACCGTCGCCGCCATTTCCTTCTGAAACTTGGCGTAGATTTCCTTGCGTTTCGCCGGATCGCTCTCAATACGACCCTCGTCGAGGAGCTTGCTCGCCGTCTCGTTCTTCCAGTTCCGGAAATCGGCACCCTGAGGAGCACTGTGGAAATGCCGATAGAATAGCAGATTGGGATCGGGCTGCGTCGCCCAATCATTGAAGGTAAAGCCCATCTGTTTCGACTGGAAGTTCTTGATCCAAACCCCAAGTTCAATCCGCTGGATGTTGAGTTTGATACCGGCTTTCGCGAGTTGCTCGCGCAGAGTGACGGCCGCCGGGTCCATCCAATCGTATCCGATAATGGTTGTGAGATTTAACTCAATCCCACTGGGATGCCCCGCCTCCGCAAGGAGCTTTTTCGCCTTTTCGACGTCTGGCTTTTGATCGGGCAGTTGTGCAAGTGGCACGCCCCAGCGATCCTGCATGGCGGCGACCATTGTCCCGATTGGCTTGCCAAGCCCGCCGATGGACGCGCGCATGATCTCGTCCTTGTCGATCGCAACCCCGATCGCCTGGCGCACCCGGACATCGGAAAGTGGGCCATACTCGCTACCGAGGTCTAGGGCCTTCTGGTTCAGTGAGGGCCACCGCTCGATGTTCAAGCCCGGAACCCGTTCGACCTGTTTCACGTCCTGTGGCCGCGTCAACGCAGCGAGATCGACGCGCTTGTTGGTCAGGGCGACAAGCATGCTCGCGCTGTTGGGTAGGAATACAAAATTGACGCCATCGAGGTAGGGGGCGCCCTTCTCCCAGTAATCCGCATTCTTGACCAGCATCAGATTGCTGTTGGGCTTGAATTCAGCGAGTTTGAAGGGACCAGTGCCGACGCTGGCCTGATTCAACTTCGTCTTGGCGTCAGGCGCGTCGAAATAGCCGTCTGGAACCACCGCGCCGTATTTGTTTCCGAGCGTCATGGGCAGGGCCGCGTTCGGCTCTGCGAGCGTAATCTTTACTGTTCGGTCGTCCAGAACGTCGATCGCCTTAATCACCGTAAAGTCACCGGCACCTGGCGAGCCGTTTTTTGCATCACGAATATAGTTGTAGCTGTAAGCGACATCCTTGGCGCCCATCGCCTGACCGGTGTGAAATTTCACGCCGTTGCGGAGCTTTATTGTATAAATGAGCTTATCGGGGGTTACTTCGTAGCTCTCGGCAAGGAGGGGCACGGCATCGCCGTCTGTTCCCTCGTAGAACAAACCCTGATACATCAACACGGTCACGCGGATACGCGCATCGGCGCCCTGATGGAACGGGTCGAGACCGGGTGGCTCAACAAGCGATCCCATCGTTAACGTCCCCCCCGGGCGAGACTCCTTCGGGACCGGCCCGTAAAGATCCTCTGCACTTACCGCATGAGCTCCCGCAAACATCGTAAGTCCCATAAGCGAAGCCGCTATTCTCGTACGCGAGCGCTTAATCCGTGTTGAATTCAGCATGATTTCCCTCTGTCGGCTCGGAAGTGCAGTGCAATCGCTTTTACGGGTCCAGCCTTCCCGCCGAAGCGCATCAAGTCGCAACTGGCATGCACCCTTCTCATTCAGTCGCGGTAGGCAACGGTCATTTCTATTTCAACAGCGGCGTCACGCGGCAGCTCCGCGACGCCCACTGCCGCACGGGCATGGCGGCCCCTTTCACCGAAGATCTCGACCAGAAGATCGGAGGCCGCGTCGAGGACTTTCGGTTGATCATTGAAGCCCGGCGCGGAGGCGACGTAGCCGTTTATCTTGAGAACCTGCTCGATCCGGTCGAGCGAACCGAGCGCGCTTTGCAAACAAGCAAGTCCTTGCAGAATGCAGATCCGCGCTTCCTCCCGGGCCGTATCGATACTGACTTGGTTACCGACCTTACCCTGGACGCGGATGACACCATCGACCTGTGGCAGCTGGCCCGCGACGTAGGCAACCCCGCGGTGAAGCGTAACGGGAAGGTAATTAAATGACGGCTCTGCCGGCTCAGGCAAGCGAATTCCAAGTGAAGCCAATCGCGTTTCAACCATGTGCAGTATCCTTCGCAAGCATCGCCGTGGTGAAGGCGTTCAGATTGTGGGGGGCAACGAAGCCGGTTGCCTCGCGCAAACGAGTGCCACTGATCAGTGGGAACAGCATAGTTGCTGGCAGGCTCTTAAAGGTAATGCTGGCCTCCGGTTCTTGGCGCACCAACTCGGCGACCAATTCCGAAGCTCGGGCTTTAAAGCCTTCGAGATTATAAGTGGGATCGAGATGACCGGGATACCATAGAACTGCCATCACGGCGGCGGCCACATCGCTGACATGCATGAGGTCGACGCTCTCATTGTGGAAGCGAAGGCAATAGGGCGCTCCGGTTCGGGCAGCGTCGAACATCTGAGCAAGCTTTGCGGCGGCGCCCTCGTACCAGAGACCCGGGCCAAGGATGAGGGGAAGGCGCAGCCCAACGACGGACAAGTCGTGACGTCGGCTGTAGAAAGTGGCGACTTCTTCCGCCATTGTCTTCGTCAGCCCGTAAAAGGTTCGAGGCGCCGGACGTTCGTCTTCGTCGACCGGCTGAACCGGATAGGCCGAAGAGGGCCCGTAAACTACGGTCGAGCTCATCCACACGACCCGGCGCACATTTGCCTCGCTGGCGCAGCTCATCAGCTTGTGCAAACCCATTACATTGATCGCCATTGCAGCGTCGGCCTCCGCCTCGCCGGATTGCATGAGCCCCAGCCGACCTACCCCGTGGGCTGCACAGGAGATGACGCTCTGCGCCCCGGATTTGCGGAAGGCCTGCCGCAGCCCCTCTGCGGACTCGATCGACCCCTCGTGCTCATCGAAATGACCCACGATATCTGCAAGGCGGTCTTCCATCATAGGAGGGCCAAAAAGCTGCGGCCTAATGCCCGCTCGAACAAGTGTCCGCACAATGTGCGAGCCGACGAAGCCACGGCCACCGATGACGAGGACACGCTCGCCCGTGGGACTGTCGGGCAAGAGATTACAGCCTGAGGTCATCGCGAATACACGCTTTGTAATGGTCATCGCTCACTTTGCGCAGGGCCGGCCGCGTTTCTGCACAGGCAGCTATCGCAAAAGGACATCTCGTGCGAAAAACGCAGCCGGATGGCGGGTTGCGCGGGCTCGGAATTTCCCCGGATAGGACAATCCGTTTCTTATTCCGCGCCGCGCCGGGCGCGGCTTGCATCAGTGCGACGGTATAGGGATGGGCGGGATGAGCGTAAATCGCGTCGGTTGGCGCGATCTCCATGACCCGGCCAAGATAGAGCACCATCACTCGGTCCGCCATGATCTCCACGACGGAAAGATCATGGCTGATAAACATCAGGGAGAGTCGTAGTTCGCGCTGGAGATCCTGAAGCAGATTTATGACTTCAGCCTGGATGGAGACGTCCAGAGCGGACACCGGTTCGTCCGCAACAATAAAGCGAGGCTGCGAGGCAAGTGCGCGGGCGATGGCCACGCGCTGCCGCTGACCGCCGGAGAAGGCACGCGGGTAGCGCCTGAAATGCTCGCCCGTGAGTCCCACTTGTCCCAACAGGCCAATTGCGGCGTCTTCAGCCTCGGATTTAGAGAGGCCGCGATGGAGACGCRGGGACTCCAGCAGGGCATCGCCTATTGTCATGCGGGGGTTCAGGCTCGCATAGGGATCCTGAAAGATCATCTGCATGTGGCGTCGGAACTTCCGCAAGGTGGAAGGCGACATGATAGAGAGGTCCTGGCCATCGAAATGGACAGCCCCCCCCGTCGGTTCGACGAGCCGAAGCAACAATCTGCCGAGCGTGGATTTGCCGGATCCCGACTCTCCGACGACGCCCAGAACCTCTCCCTGCCGCACGTCAAGGGAGACCGCATCAACCGCGCGGACAGGCCTCCCCTGCCGTGCGAGAACGCCGCCCCCAATGCCGAAATCTTTGGTGATATCCCGCGCACTGACAAGGACAGGATTGTACCCAGGTTGGGTTATTTCATGACCAGAACTCACAGGGAAATCTCCCGCCAACGCATGCAGCGGGTCACGTGATCGTGCGCCGTAACCTCCAGGGCGGGTTCGGTAAGTTTGCACCGATCGGCCACGAAATGGCATCGTGGGTGGAAACGGCATCCTGCGGGTTGCGCTAACGGGCTCGGAAGACCGCCGGGAATGGGCTGGAGCCGACGACGGTGCGAACCTCCATGGGGCGTACAATCGAGAAGCGCGCGGGTATAGGGATGTCGCGGCTGAGCAAGAACTTCGGCAACCGGCCCCTGCTCGACGACCTCACTTGCATACATCACGGCTACCCGATCGGCGATTTCTTCGACGAGTTTGAGATCGTGCGTTACAAAAATCATCGCCATGTTGCGCTCCGTCTGGAGGCGTTTGAGCAGGGCGATGATCTGCGCTTGAATGGTTACATCGAGCGCGGTCGTCGGTTCATCCGCAATCAGAAGCAAGGGATCGCCCGCCAGCGCAATCGCTATCATGACGCGCTGCCGCATTCCTCCCGAAAGCTGGTGTGGGTAATTGTCAACGCGGACCTCGGGATCGGTCATCCCGACCTGTCGCAACAACTCAATCGCCTGTCGCCGCGCCTCCTTGCGGCTCGCACCCTTGTGGATCCGGATCGGTTCGGCAATTTGCTCGCCGACGGAAAAAACCGGGTTTAAACTGGACATCGGATCCTGAAAGATCATGGCGATATCGCGCCCACGGATCTTCGCCATTTCAGCCTCAGAGAGGGCGAGAAGATCAGTGGCATGGCCGCTTCTTCCATAAAACCGGATCACGCCCGCTTCCACTCGCCCTGCCGTGCGCCCAAGGAGCCGCATGACGCTTAGGCCGGTCACGGACTTTCCAGAACCGGATTCGCCTACGATGGCCAGGGTCTCACCCTGGCGGATGTTCAAAGTCACACCGTTGACGGCACGGACAATACCGGCATCCGTGTGAAAGAACGTCCGGAGGTTCTCAATCTCGAGCAGCGCGTGCTTTTCCGACAACTCACGCGGTGCCGGAGTTGCCATTCCGCTACCGAATTGCATAGCGTTCCACTGCATCCCAGTTGATTTCTATACCGAGGCCAGGCAGGTCGGAGACAGCAATCGCACCATCGACCGGTATCAACGGGTTCTTTAGCAGCGCTTCGCGCAGGGGGTTCGCACCGATGTCATATTCAACGAGCGGCGGCTTCGGCACGTTCTCTGCATGCGGATAGCCCGGTAGTGCGGCGACGTAATGCACGGCGGCGGCGAGCCCAATCCCGCTCCCCCAGACGTGGGGGGACACGCGCAGATGCTCAAGCGTAGCCAACATGGCGATGGCACGGCCTTGCCAAAACCCACCGCAAAGGGAAAGGTCGGGCTGAAGGATGTCCACCGCACGCCGCTCGACAAGGCGCTTGAAGTCAAACGCGGTGTAAAGCGCCTCCCCAACAGCAATTGGGACCGGACTCCATCGCTGCAATTGTTCGTATCCAGCGAAGTCCTGCGGCGAAAGAGGTTCTTCCACCCACCCAATTCGGTATGCTTCGAGCCGCGAGATGCTCTCGCGGGCCAGGTCGTAAGTATAGTTAGAATTGATATCGACCATGAGATCAACGTCGTCGCCCAGGATCTTGCGGGCTAACGCGGTGCGAGACTCATCCGACTTTGGCGAAAGGCCGATCTTGATCTTTACCGCCCTATGCCCGGCCTCGGCCATGGCCGCAATCTGCGGCTCAAAATCTCGGTCGGAGTTCTCGGTGATGTAACCACCGGAGGCATAAATCGCAACGCTATCCCACCTCTTGCCTCCAATAAGGCGGTGCACTGGAACGCCCAACATCTTTCCTGCGGCGTCCTTGCAAGCAATGTCGACGCCCGACAAGCAAGCGATGAGCGGACCCTGCATGCCAAAGTGATAATGTCGCGCGAGAATTCTGGAAAACGTTTGCTCTGCGTCGAGGACATTGGTTCCCACGATGTTGGCGTTGATAAAAGGTAGATAGGCCTGATTAACGGACGGCATTCCCCATGCCTCTCCGTAGCCCTCGGTTCCATCTTCCAGCAGGAGACGGACGACCGTGCTCTGTCGGGCTGTAGCCAGCGACTTGGCCATGCCATAGGCTTCGGAGAGTTGCACCTGAAGCGGGATAAAGCTGATATCTTTAATCTGCAAGGATTCCACCGCTTTGCTGAACCAGAATGAACCAATTCCACATCAATGTGGGCCCATTGTTGCGCCAATTAGACTAAGTTGGCAACCGTTTTTGCCACCGCGCTCCCAACACCAGAGGACAGTGATCCTTGAGGCAGGCCGACCCCGGATGCCCGGGCCAATGCGGCCGCGACCAAACCTAGGGGAGGTTCCATATGGAAGTGAGACGCGAAATCGTAGCGCAGCTGACAGAAGCCATGTTTGATTATATCTGCCATATGTCGCCCGAACAGGCCAAGAAGCAGGCTTATGCCTACGGCTCCTTTGCCCATCACGAGCTGCTGCGCCTCGAAATTCGCGATGACCAAGCGACTATCATCGTTGAGGCTGCATTGCGCATAGAATTCGAAAGGCTGGGGCTTGGAGAACTGGATTAACATTACGGTTATGTATTGAGGGGGATTCTGAATCCCTGAGCGATGATTCAGGAGATCGACATCAGCCGCTTCGATTGAGACTGTTGGAATTTTTGGCGTCGTCGGTTCTGCGGGAAGTGAAAGCCCCGTTTACGCTGTAGCGCGTCGCAAAGTCCCGTGGTTTGCTTGCAGAGGATTGTTTGGCTCAGAAGTTGCAAGCGGGACCGCTGCGAGCCGAGGCCGCGTTAGCGCCGGCCGTGACGCAATATGAGATTAACACAGATTATGGTCTCCAAACGAATTGGACAGTGTCCCTCCTTGGTCATAGGCGGGCCTCGAGAATCTCCACAGGGCGCATTCTAAGAACACCAGACGCAGGTGGGGTAGCGAAACACTTCCATATCTCCAAAGACGCAAAGCGATACTCATTCGAAGGCCGGACATATGGGCGCACCGATCCCCGCCGAAAATCAGTGTCAGAGAACCCTTGACCGCAGGGTCGTTCCACATATGGGAATCCCTCTCGATTCCATCAGGTCGGGTTCCGCTCTAACGCGTCGCGCAGTCCCCTGGGTTGTAGAACCGCGGCGATTGGTACGCCCTGTGACGCGAGGAGAGAGGCCAGCGCGCAGATCTTTCCGGTTGTGCAGCGTGATGGCCTCTCGCGTTCGGAGACCCGCGGCAGAAGCTAAGGGTATTGGATACCCGTCGGCAGGGGCAACGGCCCGCCGGCGGGGATGACAATTGCCCCCGGTCGAGGCCTCGCGATACAGGCGGCAAATCCAGTTGAGGCCAGATGTCTCGGCTCGCGCCGCAGAAGCACGAACGGCCTTCGATAGCCGAAACGACGCCGGGCGTTGCCAACTCGCGCATCTAGGCGCGTAATCTCGTAGCGCCCGGGCGACGGGAGCAGTAGCCGATCATCGCCCCGTCCACCCCGACCTCCACAAACCGTGAACGCTCCGGGACCGTCCTCCTAAAACCGCCGGGACGCTAACACCACGTCGAGGAGAGCCTAAACCTAGCCCCGGCGCGTCAAAACGCTGCGGTCACGATACTCCATTATGAGTACGAAAGTTTTGTAGCGGACCATCTCACACTTTCTTATGCTCACCGCTCGCCTGGAGTTTGAGTTTTGACACTACCACGACACGCAGCAAGCAAGGGTCCCTTTAGGAATCTGATTTCCCCCGCGGTAATGCATTCCAATAAAGAATGCATTTTTTTGCCTCGTGTTGCCCATGAGCCTTTGGTGCGGGACGTTTCCGTCATCGTGCTGACAGGAACCGTGTTGGCATTGTCGTACGATGGTATTTCTGCGCCTGCCGGGGCTGAATATTTGTCGTTTATTATCTGCGCAATACTGCTTTTTCTGTTTATACGGCATAGGTTATGTGTTTACCGGACAAAGCGCGTGTTGGAGTCGTATCCGACAATCACGAGGATTTTGACATCCCTGCTGGTGACCAAGGGCCTTCACGCTCGTCCATCCGTCAACGCAACCGGCGAAGCACCCATCGAAGGGGTCATTCGTGCCGCAGAAGCATCTCGTCGATGTGGGTACGAGCGGCGCGTTGTGACGCTGGATTCCCGCGAGGATTCCGATTTTGCAGCATGCCCCGGGGGCCGCTATTCGACAATGAGATTGAGCCGCCTGCGCGGCGCAACCCACGTCCGCGCCGGAAGAGTGCCGCGCCTGCTGATCAGCGCAGCTTTCGGCGTGGGGTTTGCAGCCGCATTACCAGCAACGCTCCGGGCGCAGGCGCCCGATACCGCAGCGGCTTTTTCAGCCGAGCATGCTGACGCATATCGCCTCGGCCCGTCGGATGTTCTTAAGATCAGGTTGGTCGCTTGGCGCCCTTCTCAGAATGAAGTCTTCGAGTGGAAGGAAATCGGGGCCGAGTATGCGGTAAGCGCGTCCGGTGCGCTCAGCATTCCGCTGATTGGCGAAATCGATGTGGACGGTTTGACGACGGTCGAAACGGGACGGCGGGTGTCCAAACGTTTTCAGGAGCGGCTTGACCTTGCGCAGGCGCCGGACGTGTCGGTTGAGGTCGTCCGTTATCGGCCGTTTTATATCCTCGGCGACGTTGCAAATCCTGGCGAGTATGCCTATCGCCCGGACTTCAACGTCATCAAGGCCATCACAGTCGCTGGCGGAATTCAAGCGGGTGTAGCCGGAGACCGGGTCGGCGCGCGCCGCGACCGAATCAATGGCGCGGGCCAGTTGCGGGAATTAATGGCCGAGCGAATTTCGCTACTCGCCCACCGGGCGCGACTGCAAGCGACATTGGATAAGAAAAAAGAGATTGAATCTCCCTCGGCGCTCGTGGAGTCCAGCATGCCCTTGGCAAAAACCGCCATGGGATATGAAAGCAGTCTGTTTCATTCCATTCAGCAAATGCAGCAGACGCGGACAGTTCAGCTCAATCAGACGAACCTACTCCTGCAGAAGCGGCTCGCCTTCTTAAATCAGCAGATCGAAAAGAACATCGAATTCGCTGCTGTCGCTCAGAAGGAACAGGGCGACGTAAGCGATAACTTTAGTCGAGGCATTACCAGCCAACAAAGGCTCATGGCGACCCGACGTCAATCGATTGAGGCTGATATCCAAACATTGCGCCTTCGCGCGGAGGCAGTGGCAACTGACAAGGAAATTCAGCAGATCGGCGGCGAGCTAGCTCAGACTGAGGCGGGCCTTCGAAAGGAAACGCTGACCGACCTGGGCTCGGTCACCGGGCGCCTCGAGCGCATCAATCATCAGATAGTGACCGCTGCAACATTGGCCTCGGGCACTGTGCCGGGGACCTCGTCCACACAGAGCGCGACCATCACTGTCGAGATACTTCGCGGAAAAGCCGACGCCATTGCGACGTTAGCGGCTCAAGAAACGACGCTTATCCTGCCGGGAGACACTATCAAGGTGAGCATACCCGCGCCATCAGTGGACGATCTCGACGCCTCCATCGGGCTACACGCGCCTCCACCAATCGAAAAACCGAACCCAAATGGCGGGGGAACCCGTGCAAAAATGTGACATACTCGGTGTCCCGGTCGCTGTTGTGAACCGTCAAGGGACAGTTGACATAATCGCCGAGTGGGTAGCCGCTGGAAATACGAAATATGTCTGCGCATCAGACGTTCACAGCATCATGCAAGCGCAGAAGAACGAGAAACACATGCGGGCGCTGCAAAACGCCGATCTCGTTCTGCCAGATGGGATGCCGGTCGTCTGGGCGGCTCGGTCCCGGGGTGAACATGCGATAAGTCGCGTATGTGGGCCGGACCTCATGCTCGAAGTCAGTGAGCGCGCCGCGCGACACGGGTGGCGGATTTACMTGTATGGCGGCAAGGATGGCGTCGCGGAACTGGTTGCCAAAAACCTCACGGCCCTTAATCCGGGCCTGCAGATCGTTGGCGTTCAGGCCCCGCCGTTTCGGCCTCTTTCAGAGCAAGAAGTCAGTACTTCAATCGGTATGATCAGGGCCGCCAAACCGCACATCGTCTGGATTGGACTGGGCTGCCCGAAGCAGGAAATCTGGATGCTTGATAATGCGGCAAAGATCATCGGCTCGGTCTCGATCGGCGTCGGCGCGGCGTTCGATTTCTATGGGGGACAAGTTCGCCGTGCCCCACGATGGATGCGCGAAAGTGGTTTCGAATGGGCGCACCGACTCTTCAGCGAACCCAAACGCCTGTGGCGCCGATATCTTCTTATGGCGCCGCAGTTTGTGCTGCGCGCTGCGCTCGAAACGATCAGTCGCCGCGTGATGACTTTAAAAACCGGAAGTTGATCGTTCGCTGCTCTCCTTGTCTCTGACTGCCGCTTGAAAGGTGATGTTGAACGGATGCTGGACCGCAACACAAGACAACAACACCTCTACGATGAGGACCTTCGTCGGGAAAATGTCTCATTTTCCGACATCACATCTCTGTTGAGGGCCAACGTTGCCACTTTCGCCGTGTGTCTCGTGGTCAGTCTGGTCATCGGGATTGCCTACCTTTTTTTGGCGGAGCCCCGATACACTGGTCAGGCTCAAGTGATTGTGGACACGCGACTTCCTCAGATACTGCGTGATCCCAGTGTTGAGTCCAGCGCCGCGCCTGAAGGCGTTCTCATCGAGACACATATGGTCTCCCTCAGATCTCGCACAATCGCGGCTGATGTTATTGCCAGGCTGGGACTCGTAGGAGATGAGTCGTTCGGCGCGGGAAACGACATCATTTCCACATTTCTGCAAACCTTGGGCTGGACACAGGATGGGAGTTCCGTAACACAGGATGCAAAGATCTGGAACGCTGTGGAGAAGTTCCAGGACAAGGTTGTGGTGGAGAGAGTTGGCGTCTCCAACGTCATTAACATTCGATATACCGCGAGTAATCCGGAGACTGCTGCAAAGATCGCAAACGAGGTTGCGCAATCTTACATCCAAAGCCTCGTCGATGTCCGGGCAAATGCCGCACGCTTCGCCAGCGAATGGCTTGAGGAGAGGATAGCGAAGCTTCGCGTGCAAATGAACGCCGCAGCCCGCCGCGTCCAACAATTTCGCGCCAGGCAGGATTTCCGGATCGGCAGCAACAACACTGCAGAGTCAGCCGGTGCCATTGGCGAGCCCGCGACGCTTGAGGAACTTGAGCTGACCGCCGAGACGTACCGAAAGATCTACCAAAACTTTTACACGGCCTTTGCCGAGGCTGTTCAGCGAGAATCCTACCCTACCGCAAGCGTGCGCGTCATCGCGGCTGCACAGCCTCCCCAGCGGCCAAGTTCTCCGAAAACGATGCTCATCCTGGCAATTGCCTTTGCGACAGGTGGAGCCATCGCCGTGGCCCTCTCTGTTCTGCGCGGGGGTGAGCCAAACACTGCGGGTCCGCAAGGTGTCAGACTACGGAAAGATGAATTCACTCATGATTGATCCAATAGACGTTGTCGTAGCAACGCCATACGGGACGAACGGAATGGGCGGGATTGATCGTCTGAACGACTCGATCCTTGCCGAGATGCACGACCGGCCTAACCTAGGAGTGGTTTGCCATCCAATTGTCACGCGGGGCAAGGGAGGCCTTCTCGCCGCGCAGCCCATCTTTGCAATGGCATTGCTGCGGTTCGCAAGCCTGGTGGCGTCCAACAAAGCAGACCTGCTGCACATTCACCTTTCGGGCCGGGGAAGCACCTATCGAAAGGCGATGCTGGCCCGTGCGGCGCGTCTTTTCTCGAAACCCTACGTCCTTCAGTTGCACGGCACGGATTACCGTGAGTTCTGGGAACAGAGCCATCCGACTATTCGGCACGAGATCGACCAGATGTTCCTCCACGCGAGCCGCACCATCGTTCTCGGCGACTACTGGTCTAAGGTCGTTCTGGACCGGCTTCCGTCTTTGAAGGGCAAGGTTATTGTACTCAAGAATGCGACCAAAGCCGCGTCATCGCCGTCGCGTCCTGCCGCAGCAAGCGAACCGTTGCGCATTACGTTTCTCGGCCAATTAGGCAGTCGCAAGGGTTCAGCCGAGTTCCTCTCAGCCCTCGCCCTACTCAAGGATAACGCAGGGTGGGCGGCGACACTCGCCGGCGATGGTGCCATCGGGGAAGCTCGGGAACAAGCCGACGTCGCTGGACTGGCGTCGCGGATCGATATACCTGGCTGGCTGGAACTGCGCGCGCGCGACGCGCTTCTGCAAAATACCGACGTCCTTGTTCTGCCGTCACGGGCAGAGAATCTGCCGATGGTTATTCTGGAAGCCTTCGCTTACGGCGTGCCTGTGGTGTCGACGCCTGTTGGCGCCATTCCCGAAGTCGTCAAAGATGGCCACAACGGGCTGCTGGTCGAACCTGGAGACGTTGTGGCCCTATCCCATGCGATAGGGCGGCTGATTGACGATCGGCCGCTGAGGCAACGCATGGGCGAAGCCGCCTTGATCGACCATGGCAAATACTTCGATCTCTCCGTTTACGCAGAGGCCCTTGCCGGCATCTGGCACGGCGCAGTTGCCCGCGATGTACCCAATCGAGAGTTCGCCAATGCGCATAATTGAGAGTTACTCCGACGAATTGCGGGTCTTGGAAGGATGTATTTCGCGGCAAGCGACGAAGGGGGATCCTTTGCGGGTTCTTGAAGCCGGCTGTGGTCGAGAATGGTATTTCAATCTCCCGGGCGTCCAGTGCGTTACCACAGGCGTGGACCTGGATTCTGCTGCCCTTGAGCATCGCAAACACGTAAAGAAGGACCTCACCCACGCCATCGTTGGGGATTTGCGGACGGTCGACCTTCCGTGCGAGCGCTTCGACGTTGTGTACAGCTCATTTGTTTTGGAGCATATCGAGGGCGCTGAGACAGCGCTCGACAACCTCGTAGGGTCGCTAAAGCCGCGTGGTCTCTTGATCGTTCGGGTGCCTGACGTCGAAGGTGTCCAGTCGTTTCTCGGGCGCCGACTTCCCCACTCGCTGATCTGTTTCTATTATCGACATGCGTGGAAGATAAGGGATGCGGGTAAGCCAGGCTTTGCTCCCTACCCGACATTTTACGACGACGTCATTTCACGCGGTGGTTTCCGCCGCTACTGCGAAGTCAAGGGTCTTACGCTTGAAGACGAGATAGGCGTCGGTTCGTATTCGCAGCGCGGGACAGGACCCTTGCGTCACGCCACCCGCCTCGTTGCGCGGTTCATCGCAACGGTCACGGGTGGAAAAATCCACGACCGGTACGTCGATCTCACGTTCATCGCACGCAAACACGCTGAACCTGAAGGTCATCAAATCGAGGCTAGTGAATCGCGGCCAAGTGACAAAGTGCATGGATGAATCTGAGCAGATTGGGAGGTGCGTACTATGGCGGTGGACTTGAGCGACCCAAAGGTGAGCGTCATCGTCCCCTTTTACAACAGACGCACCTTCCTCCCGGCCGTGGTCAAAACAGTTGCCGACCAGACTTATCGGAACATCGAACTCGTCATTGTCGATGACGGATCGAGCGATGGTCTCGAGGAGGCCGTCGCGGCGATGGAAGACGGGCCACCTGTTCGGTTTGTGCGCATGCCAAAGAACTGCGGCGCCGCTTTGGCTCGCAACGCCGGAATCGACGCGGCACAGGGCGATTTGGTGGCATTTCTGGACAGCGATGACGAATGGCATCCAGAAAAGATTGCCGCGCAAGTGGCGCATTTGTCGCAATGCCCAGATTGGACCCGTCTCGTGTCGCTGACGCGACAACAAGTGCGTGGGAAACGCAGCCGGATTGCGCCACGGCGTTTGATGTCGCAAAGCGACAAGGTTGGTCCCTATCTTTTTCTTCAAGGTGGAATCGTCCAGTCGAGCATGCTCATGCTTGCAACTGAGCTTGCGCGGACAGTGCGGTTTGAGGAGGACATGCATGACGATTGGACCTTCGCCCTCCGTCTCGAGGAAAGTGGCGCAGTTTTCGAAATGCTTGCCCGGCCTCTGACGATCTACGACGACGGGTCAGATCGTCCGCGCCGGTCCCCGGCATATTCCCCCCAGCGCCTCGCGTGGCTTGAGCGGCACCGAAACCAGATCGGCGAGCGAGCCTTTCTCGCTGCTTCGGCAGTGGTGGCATCCCACTTGCAACATGATCCCTACGCAAAACCGGGTCGCATAATCGCACTGGCCTGCCTCAAACGGGCCATCAATCCAGTTCGGGCCGCGTATTACCTACTCGCTCTGGCAAGCCCATCCGTACGTCACCTTGCGACCGATTTCCAGCAGCGCATTCTTTCCACCATCCACCGTCCCAGACTAGAGCGGGGGACGACCGGTGCCCGAGAGATAGAGGCGAGCACTCCACATAGGGCGCGACGATGAGGCCGCTCGCAAGTTTTGTCGAGGACCAGCGCCAGACTGCTTTGATAACCTGCCGGAGGCTCTTGTGACTTCGGGCTTGGGTCTTGGTCGTATGCTTCGTTCTCTTCCGTGGCCATTGGCTGAAGCGCTCGGCGCCCTGCTGAGCGGTGCAATCAGTGTCTTCGTCATCGCGCGCCTGATCGGGGTCGAGGCCTTTGGTGCGGGCTCGGTCGCCCTCGTGATAGTGGTTTTATTGCAGATTGGGGTCAACAGCCTTGTGCATGACGCCCTTGTGCGAACGCCAGACCTGGAGCAAGCCGATTTTGACGTCGGTTTCACCGCAGCACTTATCCTTGCTCTTATTTTCGTGGTTTTGGCTGCCGCAGCCGCCCCGTTGATCGCTGGCGCATTGAACACGCCGCGCATCGCAACGTTGATCTTGCTCTTCCTCCCGCTGTTACCAATGGCGGCATTATCCGAAACATTGAAGGCCGTCCGTAGACGGGCGCTGGATTTTCGGACCGTCGCGCACGTGCAGATTGCCGGTTCGGTCGTGGGCGGGCTCCTTGGGGTCCTTTCGGCTTTTCTTGGCGCCGGTGTCTGGAGTCTTGTGATCCAATACCTCGTGTCTTCGGCCACAATCGCATCAGCTTTGCTCATGCTTGCGCAGAGAGTGCCGCGCTTCCGGATTGCAATGGCGCGCCTCGCACCCATGTTACGCTTCTGCGGACCCATCATAGCGAGCCAACTTCTCAGCCACGCGACGACCCGAATGGTGCTGATCGGCGTCGCCAATTGGCATGGCATTCTTGCCGCGGGCCAATGGAGTATGACGATACGCATCACTGAAAGCCTTTTCGGTGGTGTGCTCCAGGCCGCCTACAACGTCGGTTTGTCGCATTTCTCCCTCCATCAGACATCACGAAGCGACCTCGCTGTTCTGGTGCTCCGCACGCAGGGGCTGGCGATGATCGTTGCGCTTCCCATACTGGCGGGGTTCGCAGCGGCGAGCCAGCCACTTATCGTGCTTTTGCTCGGGCCTGCCTGGTCGCCAGTCGCCTGGCTTTTACTTGGTCCGCTAGCGGCCTCGCTTATCCTGATAAGACGCATGCCGCCCGCAATCGCCCTTCGTGCAATCGGGAATTCAACTGCCTCATTTAGTGCCGCGAGTTTGGAAACTGCGATCATTCTCATTGGCATGCTAGCGTTCGGACAGTATTCAATGCTCGGAGTCACGTTTGCGGTTCCCTGCGCCGCTCTCGGCGGTGCATTGGTCCTTGCCTACGAGACGCGCCGCGCCTTCTGTCTCGGCTGGGGTCTGCAAGTCGCAACGCTCCTGCGGGACACCGTCATAGCACTTATCGCATACGCGATTGGACGAACGACGTTGGCGCACCTCCCGGACGAGGCCCTAATCACCCAAGTCCTCGCCGCTGGACTAACTGCAAGTTTCGCCGCAGCAGCAATGATCACTGCCGGTGAAACGAAACTCGTCAAATTGCTGTTATGTGGAAGTGGCGGCCGGTCCTGGCAGAACGGCTGGAGGAATGCGAGATGACTGGAGAGGCTTTTTCGGCGCCCCCACATGAGGCGTCCCCCGCGCGCGGCTACCTCATAGATCGCGGCCCTGCCTCAGCCAAGCGGTTTGATCGCATCATATCATTAGGCCGAAGCGTAGGCCGAAGGAGCTTCATCTGGCTTAAGAGAAAGCTGCCCCGAACACGTGTGCTGAATGCCTTTATTCTAAAAGCACAATTCGTACGCGCCCACGGGCGTTGGCCCCTTCGGTCAACAGATTCAAACGCCAGCTTCAATGATTTCCTATTTGAACGCATCAAGAATGWTAATTGGAGTCTGCTTGAACGGTTCTGCACCGATAAAGAATACGCGAAGATGTTCGTCTCAGTGCTTTGTCCCGACGTGAAAGTGGCAAAAACGATCGATGTCATCGCCATCAATCGTGACACGGCACTGGGGGACATATCCGAAAGAATTTCCAAGTATCTCGGGCAAGCTGCCGTCGCGAAGCCGACGCATGGCTCCGGCTGCGTCCTGTTTCTTTCCCCGGAAAAGGGCGAGGATGCAGTTCAACGTTTCTGCGAGAATGCGTCTCGGGATTATTACGAGATATCCCGCGAGAGCCAGTACCGATCGCTCGACAGGAAAATCATCATTGAAGAAGATCTCTCGGATGCCTGTGGCGCTCCGATGGATTACAAGTTCTTTTGCGCGCGCGGACAGTTTTTGTTCTGTCAAGTAGACGTGGGTCGCTTTTCGGGTCATCGGCGACTTTTGGTGGATGAGAACTTCGCGCCGATTGATGTACACTACCAATTCGCGCCACCAGATTATGCCATTGACCCGCCTCAAGACTTCCGCCGCATGGTGCAGATTGCGCAGCGGCTGTCCGAAAGGTTCCACTTTGTTCGCGTCGACCTATATGAGGTCGATGGAACGCCTTACTTCGGCGAGTTGACATTTGCGTCAGCGGGCGCTGCCGGTACATTGTCTCGCGAGAGTTTTGGCGTCTCGGTTATGAAAGCGATTCGCGAAGCCAACACTCGGGTGGTTAAACAGAACGGGCCCGCGCGATGAGGTTCCGCGCGCCGACCATTGATTGCCGCACATTGGCCGGCCCGACCAGACGCACGCTCATGCTTGGAGGGCTGCTGTTTGCTTGCTTGCGTGGCGGCCGGGCGCAAGGCATTGGCCCGGGCGGACGGGCAATCTATGTCTCCCCTGACGGAAGTGACGAAGGACCTGGGACTCTCGACGCGCCTTTCGCCACCATCACAGCGGCGCTGAAGAAGACCCCCCGTCTCGGCGCCGGCGACACAGTGATCGTCCTGCCGGGCACTTATGCTGAACAGGTCATTGTCACGCCCGGAGGCAACTCAAGCGGGTACTTTACCCTGCGGTCACTCGTTCCGCATGGCGCGAAGATCCGGTCGCCAAAGAACACCTACAGCGCAATTGCGATCGTCAATGAATTTGTTTCAGTGGAAGGCTTCGACGTTCAGGCAGGCGGCGATGGCCACGGTATCGAAGCGACGTTCATCAACGGCGATCCGAAGCAAAATGGACCCTCACACATCCGTGTCGCTGGCAATCTCAGCCATGATAATGCTGGAAGCGGGATAAGCCTGTCATACGGAGACTTCTACATCGTCGAGGATAATATCTGTCACGGAAATTGTGCCACCAACAGTTACCAAGGCTCGGGCATTTCCGTTTATGCGCCGAGAGCCGTTGATGGCGATGAGATGCCCTTCCGCATCATCATTCGCAGAAATATCTCCAGGGACAACATGGCCATAAAGCTGCCGGGGGAACCTGAACCGCAGCATTCGGATGGGAATGGCATCATTTACGATGATTCAAAAAATTCACAGCAGCGCCATCCGGCCGGTGCTTATCGATACCGCACGCTTATCGAGAACAATTTGTGCTACCGCAATGGAGGCCGGGGCGTTCATGTGTTTTTGAGCGATCATGCCATCATTCGAAACAACACCTGCTGCTATAACAACAGAGATCCAAAAAACCCCGCGTCATGGCGAGGGGAGCTCAGCAATGTCGATTCGAGCGACTGCAAATGGGTAAATAATATCGGCGTCGCCGATCCCACCATAAACCGGTTCAACACGGCGATCATGGACGGATCAACACCAACTCATCGCAGTGTTGACGTTCTGTGGCAACGAAATCTTACCTTTAATGGAATGCCTGGCAACGCCTCAGTCAACCAGTCTCCCGCGCGTGGGTTTCAAGAGGCGTACCCTGACAATCTGTTCGGCGTCGATCCAAAGTTTCTGCAGCCGGAACCTTCGGCCAAGGAACCCGACTTTCGGGTCGACGTAGGGTCGCCGGCAAGAGCGACTGGCGTGACCCAGTTCGRCACGGTCTTGCATGACCTGAGTGGCCGCGCCAGGCCGCCAGAATACGTTGCAATCGGCGCTCTCCAGCCGGCGGATGACTAGATGGTGTCCACAATTAGACAATTGGATGAGACGCGCTTCGCGAGAGCCAGAGATGGGCATCCGGGCGTTCACCTCAGCCGTTCGCTTTATATGTTCTACCTGATCGGGTTTCTGTTTGTGGGGGGTGGGTTCGTCGTGCAAACGGGTGGCGGCGACCTGCGAACTGCCCAGGACGCCGGCGCAGGCTCGCTTCTCTCGCAGGCGATACTTGGGACATTCTATTTGACTGCAACCCTCCTGCTGGTAAGCGGAAAGGGTACGACCGGAACCCTCAGCCGAACATGGTACTTGTTACTTTTGCCAATTCTGGCACTGCTCTCGACGGTATGGTCCCCGGACCCTGCGCTCACGTTTCGCCGGGCTCTCGCTTTCAGTGGGACGATCCTCTTTGGGCTATCGCTCTCTTCCGCCTACGCGCCCCGTGACGCCGCCATTCTTGTTTGTCGCGGCCTCACGGTTGCCGTGCTGATGAGCCTTTGTTTCGTCCTCTTGTTCCCTCGGTATGGCGTGCACCAGTCCTTCGATGCGGTCCAGGCAGTCCATGCAGGATCCTGGCGAGGTATTTTTGCGCACCGCAACACTTTGGGCCTTTGGGCCGCGGCCGCTTTGGTCTTTCAACTGGCGATTGGGCGTGAAAGCCTCGGTGGCATGGTTCCATGGGTCGTGGCTACAAGCGCAACACTGGCCTGTCTTCTCGGCACCGGTTCTAGCGCCGGACTTGCAATCGCGGCGCTGACGTCGATCCTTTACATCTCTCTGGTGGCGACCGCCTGGCAGACGCTGCGTGTCAGGATCATCGTCGCCGCCGCGGCCCTGGTCACTGGGCTCGTTGTGGCAGCGTTCTTTAATGAGATTGCAGCCATTGGCCTCGCTCTATTGGGCAGGGAAAGTAACCTCACCGGTCGCACCATCCTCTGGTATTATGTTCTTCAATTGGTCGGCGAGTACAATTGGCTAATGGGCCTTGGATATTACGCAGGCATGCTCACACTTGGGGAACGGCTGACGAACGCTACCGGCGTTCAAATTGTCAACCTTCATAACGGTTATTTGGAGTGCCTGGTCTATCTGGGAGCAATCGGGCTTTCCTTAAGCCTCATCATCCTAGCGTGGCTGGGGGCGCTTGGTATCCGGCTGGTATTCGCATCCCGGCCAAGCGATGTGCGCTTTGCGACACTCCCTGCACTGATTATTTTTCTCATCAGTGTCCACAATTTCGTCGAGAGTACGCTTGTCGTGCCCAATAACCTGAACAGCATGCTGTTAGCCGTCGCAGCCGTTATGACGGCACCGAAAATTGGAAACAGGTCGATGAGGCGTGAGCCGTTGTAATGCGGGATGTGGAAAGCATGGTTTACCAAACTAGGTCTTACAATGAGGACTACCTTAGAGCGAGCTATTGGTCACGGGGGACAGAGCATTCCCGGGCCTGGCGTCAACGGGCGGCGCGAGAGAAGATTTCCGAGTGGAGAAGCGGAGGTGGAGCGACAGTCCCGATCCTGCGTTTTGCCGCCCTCTATCTGTAGAAGTCACCTTGTCGGTGACATTGTTTAGACATTTCTGGAGCAGTCGACATGGCAGAGTTTCGGCTCAAGGATAAGCGTGTCTGGGTCGCTGGCCACCGGGGAATGGTGGGCTCGGCAATCGTACGGGCTTTGTCGCTGAAAGGCGTTCACGTCCTGGCAGTCGACCGCAATGCCGTTGATCTCCGCCGTCAGGAAGATGTCGAGACTTGGATTGCACGGGAACGGCCGCAAGCCGTTATCCTCGCTGCGGCGAAAGTCGGCGGAATTCTCGCCAATTCCACCTATCCGGCCGACTTCCTTTACGACAACCTTGCCATCCAGACGAACGTCATCCACGCCGCCCAGGCGATTGGCGTCGAGAAACTGCTTTTCCTCGGCTCCACCTGCATCTATCCGAAATTCGCCGAGCAGCCGATCAAGGAAGAGGCACTGCTGACGGGCGTGCTCGAGCCGACCAACGAGTGGTATGCGATCGCCAAGATTGCGGGCCTGAAGCTCGCGGAATCCTATCGTGTGCAGCACGGGCTGGATTTTATCTCCGCCATGCCGACCAACCTCTACGGGCCCAACGACAATTTCGACCTCGCCAACAGTCATGTGCTACCCGCGCTGATGCGCCGGATCCACGATGCCAAGGTGGCGGGAAGCAAGGTGGTGACGATCTGGGGGACGGGCACGCCGCGGCGTGAGTTCCTGCACGTCGACGATCTGGCGGATGCGGCCGTTTTCCTGATGGAGTGCTATTCCGATCGGCTCCATATCAACATCGGTACGGGTACCGACGTCAGTATTGCCGAGCTTGCCGATCAGATCGCCGGCGTGGTCGGCTACAAGGGTGAGTTTGCATTCGACAGTTCCAAGCCGGATGGCACCCCACGGAAGGTGACCGACATCACACGCTTGCGTTCGTTGGGCTGGGAGCCGACGACCCAACTCCGGGAAGGTCTCGAAAAGACATACGCGTGGTTCCTCGACCATCACTCCACCTTACGGGTTGCCTGACGGCGATATCACTGCGGGCGTGCTGGCCTTGGACGCAGTAGCCGGCGCGCAGATTTTAGCTAAGAAAGGCGACGATCCAAAGTCGCCTGGCAGACTGTCTTTTGCAAGTTTTGCAACCCCCGGGATCCTGCCCTATGACTGCCTCGAGCGCCGACATTATCCCCGTCATTATGTGCGGTGGCTCCGGGACCCGGCTTTGGCCGGCCTCCCGCGAGAGCCTGCCCAAACAGTTCCTGAAACTTCTGGGAGACCTCTCCACCTTCCAGATGACGGCAAGGCGCGTCTCCGAGACCGGCGTGTTCCAGCGACCGGTGGTGCTGGCCAGCAACGACGTTCGCTTCATTGTCGCCGAACAGCTCGCCGAGATCGGCCTGAGCGCCGACATCATTCTCGAGCCGACCCGGCGCGATTCGGCGGCGGCTGTTGCGGTGGCGACCTGTCATGCTGCCCAGCGGCAGGAGGATGCCGTCGTGGTGGTCCTTGCGGCGGACCATATCATCGGTGACGACGCCGCCTTTGTGGACGCCTGCCAAGCAGTTGGACGGGTCGCGCAAACAGGCAAGATCATGACCATGGGTATCCGGCCGACATTTCCGGCAACCGGTTATGGTTATATCAAGCCGGGGGAGCCCATCGCCGAAACCGGTGCGTTTCTCGTAGACCGCTTCGTCGAGAAACCCGACGCAGCTTTTGCCGCGCGTTACATTGAGGAGGGTTTTCTCTGGAACAGCGGCTACTTCGCTTTTCGGACCCTGACGATGCTGGACGAACTGGAGCAGTTCGAGCCGGCCATTCTTGAGGCCGCGCGGTCGGCGCTTGAGCAGGCCGTCACGGATCTGGATTTCGTGAGGCTCGATGAGACCGCGTTCCAACGCGCTCCAAAGAAATCAATTGACTATGCGGTGATGGAGAAGACGGCGAAAGCGGGTGTTCTTCCGGTTGAGTTTCCGTGGTCAGACATCGGAACCTGGGGTCTCCTATGGGACGCTTCGGGTAAGGATGTTGATGGCAACGTGATCCATGGCCAGGTCGAGCTCCTCGATGCGAAGAACAACTTCGTTCACAGCGAACACCTTCTGGCCACTGTGGTGGGATTGGACAATATCGTCGTCATCGCCCACCAGGACGCGGTGCTGGTGACGAGCCGGGAAAAATCCGAGCGGGTCAAGGATCTTGTAACGCAGTTGAGGGCCAGCAAGCGCCCAGAAGCGGACGAACATCTGCGGATGTATCGTCCTTGGGGATGGTATCAGCGGATCGACCTCGGGCCTCGCTTCCAAGTCAAGCGGATCTTCGTCAAACCCGGCGGCCGGCTGTCGCTCCAAAAGCATCATCATCGGGCTGAGCATTGGATTATCGTCAAAGGGACCGCTGAAGTGACGGTTGACGCGAAAGTCCTTGTTCTCCACGAGAACGAGGCGGCCCAGATCCCCATCGGCGCAGTACACCGCCTCGTCAATCCGGGTCTGATCCCACTCGAGATCATCGAGG
>NZ_JBFUHH010000061.1:0-25615 GCF_056402495.1 Microvirga sp. P4_A5
GTCGTGAGGTGCACCTCAGTGGCGACCATTCGACTGAGCAACGTTACCTGATTGCCGAGCAGCGAATGCTAAACACGTTTTTTGATCGTGGGCTTCTACTTTTGCCGAATATACGGCGGAACGAACTGACTGATCGTGTGATCGCACAACACTATGCAGTACCAACACAGCTTCTCGACTGGACTATTGACCCCTTCATCGCACTGTATTTTGTGGTCGAGGACACTAGTAGTAGTGCGAATGGAGCCCTGTATTATGTCAGTCCTTTATCAAGATTAGACACACGCCTAAATTTAAATTTACCGTATTCTGGCAAACTGGCAAAATTAATACCGCCTGTACTTGATGATAGAGTTCAGACACAAAAAAGTGTGTTCACATTGCAAAACTTGGCGATGGTGATGCCTTCCTGCCGCTTGACGACCGGCAGCTACTGTTTTCTTCCCCCGGCGCTGGGACTGACCTAAGGGACGAGGTGGCAGCGATGGGAAAAATCATCATCCCCCATGAACGGAAGAAGCAAATTTACCTACAACTCATGAAAATGGGAGTAGATGCCGGGTTGGTATATCCTGGGCTGCAGGGCATTGGGACAAGGATCGCGGCAAGGGCGCATCTGCAGAATTATGGTGGGGATGGGCTCTTCTGAATTTCGAGCTTTGTTGGCTCGATCAGATCCTTAAGGTCGAACACGGCCGTTGACGCGGTCGGCCCTCGCGCGAGGCCTGATCAAGTCGGAGAAGATTCTACGGGAGGCCTCAGCGTGTTCGGTTTCTTTTTTCGGAGCGGCTTAGGCGGCACTGACGCCTTGAGCCTCTTGGTTGAGTCGCCGAGGATAAAAGTTCTGAAAATGAAGCCCTCGATGCTCGCCATCATTGTGTCGAGCTGATCCGCCGACGGCACCCAACCACGATGAGCAGCAGCACTTCCAGCGTCCGTCAGGGCGTCGAGCATCTCGCGTTCGTCTGCTCCTATCTTGCCCAGTGTGACAAGCTCGTCGAGTTTTTCGTCGAACCTTTTGGCAGGATCAATTTCGAGAAACTCGGAGACGCGGTCAAAGACAGTCCTTATCCCGATCGCTGCGAAGATGCCAAGGTCGTTGTCCAGCGCCCTGTAAGTATCGAGGAGCAACCTATGTAGCGCATCGTCGATGATCCATATGTCTGAACTCCATCTGGGCATATCGCGCCTAGATGGGGATGGCCATTGCTGAATGGTGTGCTTGTAATCCGATTCCTCCTCCCCTGTATGAGGGTTGCATTCGTAGGACATGTCTTCGGAGAATATTGCGTCGCTCAGAAAATAGACTGCGTCACATGCTGGGCATTGCAAGATATAGTACTGTGTCTCCGCCCACACACCGTCATGATCTTCGTGAACTCGGTGGCGAGCTTTGATGTGAGCCCATCGATCCGGCCCACATTGTGGGCAATGGGCCTTGATCTGCTTCAAAAGTTTCGTCGCCATATCCGCCTCAACTCTTGCAGGGAAACGCAGACCGCAGGCTCACTAGAAAGATAAGACCTAAGGGATCGTCCTTCTCCGCATCTGGGGCGGTCGCCAAGTACCGCTTTAGCAGCCCGATGTTCTGCTCGGTTGAAATAGCAATGCTTTCGGGAGGGCAGAAGATTTTGGTGTTACCATTGGCACCGTTCATCCAACCATAGGCGACAGAAAGTCCTGCCAGGAATGCCCGTCCGTGCTGGGACTTGGTATGTTGGGTCAAGAACTCCCTCGCCGTCATTTCAGCTTGTGAAGGTGCGGCGCTCGCTGCAAACGCGCAGGCCGCGAGGATGAACGTACAGAACTTCATTGCAGCCCTCATTTAACCGCCACGGCTGCGCGCGACCTACCTCTTATAGGCCAGCCCTTTTTCAGTCGGGTTGCGCATTTCCTGCAACCGTCTCTTGATCTCTTCTAGATTCCGCTCTCGATGGCGCCATCGACTTCGACCATCGCGCTTCAGCGCATCCCGGGGCGGCATCGCAACTCCGACAGTGGTATTGTCCGATGGACCCGTTGTACTGACAGCTCATGAAGTGGTTTCCTTAACGGTGAGGATGACCGCCTAAGCGGTGAGGCTTGAGGGTCAGGGCGCCGGAAGTTGTCGCGGGGCCGAAGCCGGACTGGGCGGAACCCCCTCGTTCTTCATTTCGAAATCAATGTCCAGGCTCGGAGGAATTCCAACGTTCACCTTGAATCCCTTGAGGCGAACGTAAGGGTTGTTTTCGACAACCATCCGAAGTCGGTTCGCCTGCTCTATGAGCTCGGCCACCATGCTGTTAGCGGCCTGACCGCCGCCGAGCCAGTCAGAAAAGCCGGTCTTCACGACGCCCTGCGGCACAAAGACAGGCTTTCCCGCTGTCGGGCCATCATAAGGAATTACTTGGACGAAGCCGTTCACCACGCTCTGCACCCGAACCTTAGTGCCAGGGGTGAGAGTTGCCCCGATTCCCGCCGTCGGGCTCGGGCCTATAAGCGCTGTGACAGGCGCGGCAGCTGTAAGCTCCGTGCCAGTTGGCGGAGCGATTGGGTTCTGCGCTTGAGCGGACTCGATCGTGCGCTGCATCGTCTGCAAGCTCTGGCCGATTTCCTTGAACGCTTGTTCCGGGTTCACGGGTCCGCTCTGAGCCAAGGAGGGGTTTGCAATAAAAAAGGCAAAAAGCACCGAAGTCGCAGCGAGACGAGCCGAATGCGGCATGGAGGACATCAGTTCATCATCCTAAGCCCGATCTCGGCCATATCGTCCATGCTCTGGTCGTGGGCGATGCCGGCGCGGGAACGGTTTTGATTGAGGCTCAAACGGCAGGAGAGATAAGCCTGAGTGCCGGGGATCGCGCCAAAGGAGCGACACTGCTTGTCGTCTCTGGCGAGGATCGCGTCGTCCGACATGAACATTTCGCCACCCGGGGACCGGGCGCCGGTTTGGTTGCAGCCGGCCACGCTGATCAGTAGAAGCCCGCAGAGGACAAGGTTGCGCATCGCGCCACTATGGCGGGAAAGCTAGGCCGATAATAGCCAAGATTGTCTAGAGAAGTTGCTTCTTAATCGGCGGTGCAAGGACCAAGGGATTTTTCAGGGGCATGGGCAAGGTCCCTCGCCAAGTGATCCTCCCCCGGTCAGAACCCGGCAACGAGAATGCTGATCAGGACCGTGACCCAGAAAAGGAAAGGGATCCAACCACCTTCGCCGCAGCAGAGGCAGGACCAGCGGGAAAGCTAAGGATAGCAAGACCCAACACGACCATTATGGCCACCAGCATAGCAAACCCATCAGAATCTCAGTTCGCGCCTGGTACCCAGCTCCTTGGCGGTGCTACCCGTGCGTTACCCGTCATAAAAAAACCGCCTCGATCGGGAGGCGGTTTTCGTAGAAATATCAAAGAGATAGGGCAAAACGCTTACTTGATCTTGTATTCCTTGAACTCGACGTGCTTCTTCGCGACCGGGTCGTATTTCTTCATCGACAGCTTGTCGGTCTTCGTGCGGGAGTTCTTCTTGGTGACGTAGAAATAGCCCGTGTCGGCGGTCGAGACGAGCTTGATCTTGATGGTGGCGGCTTTGGCCATGGTCCGGACCTCTTGGTGTGGTTTCGACGCTGCCCGCAGTGCCGAAACGCAAAGGCCGGGCGAACCCGGCCGAAAATCGTTGCGATCCCATGCCCCATCCGGCCGGTTTCGTCAAGAGTGACCGGTGCCAACGGCCTCCCTTGCCGGGGCGGAATGGAAAAATCTCCTAAAGCTGCTCGCAGATGGAGCGGCCGCTGCGGTGATAGTAGAACGGCACGGGCAATTCGGGGGCGAATCCGTTGGCGAGTCGGTCCTCGAGATCGGTCAGGATGACGCGGGTGATGTAGGGAAGGTCGAGGGCGCGAGCCTGCCGGAAGGTCACCCATGCGAGCTCGACCAGCTCGGATTCGGGTCCCACGATCCCGTCCTGGACATGGCCGATGGCGCGTCGGTCGATGGCGAAGAAGCGGGTGTCGAAGCGTTTGACGCGCTTCGTCGGCGTGATGGCCCGGGCGATGACCTGGAGCGCCCCGAGATCCGGCAGGACGCCATGCTGTCGGAATGCTTCCCAACCGTTATTCGGCACGCGTTCGGGAGCGCCATAGGCGCGGCTTCCGAACATGAGGCCTGTCTCCTCGTACATCTCGCGGATCGCCGTGAGGGCGAGCGCCCGACCGCGTTCGGGCGTGGGCCGGACCATCCGCGCCAGCAGGGCCTGTTCGGCGCGGGGATGAAGCGCGCCCAGCACGGGCATGGCGGCATCGCCGCGCTCCATGCGGCCTCCGGGGAAGACGAAATGGCCCGGCATGAATTTCAGCGCCGGATGGCGTTTCCCCATAAGGAATTTCGGGGTGCGGCCGGTCCGGTCGATGACGATCAGGGTGGCGGCGTCGAGCGGCCGCAGCCGCGGCTTGCGCGGCGAGGCAGGCGCCGCCGGCGCTGCCGCTTCAGTGCCGGTCGACGTCACGGGGTCCGCCGTCGAGATCTGGTCGTCCATCGCTCGTGAAACCTTTCTCGGCGAGCGTTTTCGCTCGCCCGAATCCGTGCATGCCGAGGGCGAATTGAAGGCCGATCACCGTGCCTTTCACGGGTTGAAGCAGCGCCAGGCACAAGGCAAGCGTGAGGACGGGCCAGACCGCGATCTGCACGGAGAGCGGCACCTCGAAACGCGTCTCCGAGACCAACACCCCATAGCCGATCACATGGCCGACGATGAACATCACGATATAGGGCGGCATGTCGTCGGCGCGGTGGTGATGAAACTCAACACCGCAGCACGCGCACGCGTCGTTCACCTTGAGATAGCGGCCGAACAGCCGGCCTTCGCCGCAGGCCGGGCAACGGCAGAAAAATCCGCGCTTCATCGCCGTGTAGCGGCTGACCGCCGGCGGCAGCGGAATTGCGAGATCTGGCATCCTGTTCCCTAACGGGCGCTGCGTTGCCGCCCGCCCTTGCTCTTCACCCGAGGGGTCGTTGCTCGCGTGGTCGTGGTCCTTGCACCCCTGCCGCCTTTGCCGCCAGCCGTCTTCCGGCTGAACCGCCCCTCGGAGAGAAGCTCGAACCGCAGGGCCCCGGCCACGGGGGCGGCCTCGACCAGCTTGACCTGCACGCGGTCGCCGAGGCGATAGGTTTCTCCCGTACGCTCGCCGCGCATGGAATGCGTCTTGTCGTCGTAGCGGTAATAATCCGCCCCGATGGTGGCGGCCGGCACGAAGCCGTCGGCTCCGGTTTCGTCGAGCTTGATGAAGAGGCCCGACTTGGTGACGCCCGAGATCTGGCCCTCGAACGTGGCTCCGATGCGGTCGGCCAGAAAATGCGCGATCAGGCGATCGTTGGTTTCGCGCTCGGCCGCCATGGCGCGACGCTCCGCCGCCGAGATGCGGGCGCTGATTTCGATCAGTTCCGCCCGCGTGGTGTCGGGCGGCAGGCCGTCCTTGCCGAGTTTCAGCGAGGCGATCAGCGCGCGGTGGACGATGAGGTCGGCGTAGCGACGGATCGGGGAGGTGAAGTGGGCGTAGCGCTTCAGGTTGAGGCCGAAATGCCCGTAATTCTCCGCCGAATACTCGGCCTGGCTCTGCGAGCGCAGCACCACCTCGTTGATGAAGAGCTGGTGCTCCGAGCCGTCGACGCTGCGCAGGATGCGGTTGAACAGCTCCGGCCTGATGGGGCCCTGCGTCGGCATCTTCAGCGCGATCGAGGCCAGCACTTCGCTCAAGGCCCGCATCTTTTCGAGCGAGGGTTCGTCGTGGACCCGGTAGATAAGATCGGACTTCGCCTTCTCTAGCGTCTCGGCGGCCGAAACGTTGGCGAGGATCATGAATTCCTCGATCAGCTTGTGGGCTTCGAGCCGCTCGGGCACGAGGACGCGATCCACCGTTCCGTCCGGCTTCAGCAGGATCTTGCGCTCGGGCAGATCGAGAAACAGCGGCTCGCGGATATCGCGGGCTTTCTTGATGGCCGCGTAGGCGTCCCATAGTGGCCTGAGAATCGGGGCGAGGAGCGGCCCGGTCGTATCGTCGGGCCTGCCGTCGATCGCCGCCTGCGCCTGCTGGTAGGACAGCTTGGCGGCGGACCGCATCATGATGCGGTGGAAGGTGTGGCTGCGCTTGCGCCCGTCCGCGCCGATGACCATGCGGACCGCCAAAGCCGGTCGGGCCTCGTGCGGGCGCAGTGAGCAGAGATCGTTGGAGATCCGTTCCGGCAGCATCGGGACCACCCGGTCGGGGAAATACACCGAATTGCCGCGCTCCTGCGCCTCGCGGTCGAGCGCCGTGCCGGGACGCACGTAGGCCGCCACGTCGGCGATGGCGACGGTGGCGATGAAGCCGCCTTCGTTTTCGGCGCTGTCGTCCGGCACCGCGTGGACGGCGTCGTCGTGATCCTTGGCGTCCGGCGGATCGATGGTGATGAGGGGCAGGTCGCGCCAATCCTCGCGGCCCGCAAGTTGGGCCTGTTCCGCCCGGTCGGCTTCGGCCAGCACGTCGGCCGAGAACACGTTCGGGATATTGTGGGTGTGGATCGCGATGAGGCTCACGGCCTTTTCGGATTTCACCGAGCCGAGCCGCTCCTTCACCTTGGCGTGCGGCAGGCCGATGCGCGGGTGCTTCACCACGGAGGTGGCGACGAGATCGCCATCCTGGGCGCCGCCTTCATCGCCCGGCAGAATGTGGATTTCGCGCTCGCGGGACTTCTTTTCAACCGGGATCAGTCGTCCGCCACCTTCGGGCAGCGGGTGGAAGATGCCGAGCACCTGCGCCCGCTGCTTTTCGAGGATCTTGGTCACGCGACCTGCGTAATGGTGGATGTCGCCCGCCTTCAGCGGATTGACCCGGATCAGGGCGCGGTCGCCGATTCCCGGAACCGGCGAGCCCGGGCGGGGCTTTCGCGGCATCGAGAGGATGATGGTGGGAATGGGCCCATGCTCCTCGGCATCCCATTCGGTCGGCTCGGCGATCAACTCGCCGTCGCGGTCGCGGCGCTTGATGTCGGCGAGTACGACTGGCGGAAGCTGACCCGCCCGGTGGACGTTCTTTCCGCGCCGGTCGACGATGCCCTCGATTTCCAGGTCCTTGAGCATCTGTTTGAGCCAGATCCGGTCGCCGCCCTTGATGTTGAAGGCCTGCGCGATCTCGCGCTTGCCGATCTTGCCGGGCGTTTCGGCGATGAAGGCGGCGATCTGTTCGCGGGTGGGAAGCCCGGGAGCGGCGGGTTTGGTGCGCTTAGCCACGGTCGAAACTCGATGAATCCATCAGGTCTTGTCGCATGCGGCGGACGAGGCGGCTAGCCTGCCCGGGCCCGGTTGCCGCGCCCTGCGCGCGCGACATGCGAAAGCCAAAAAAAAGGCCCCGCTTGTGGGGGCCTGAGGGACCGGCTCGTGGGGGCAGAATGAGCCGGTGATGCCTGTCAACGGCCCTCATGAAGGAAGGTTCCGCCCGATTCGCAAAATTCTCAAAAATAATTCTGTGACCTCGGAACGCCGCTTCCCGCGCCCCGCACGGGGATGAAAGCCGCCTCAAATATCCAGCGCTTCCTCGTTGGCGAAAGCCGCCCGTTCCTGGATGAACAGGAAGCGCGCCTCCGGCTTGTTGCCCATCAGGCGCTCGACGGCATCGCTTGTTTCCGGCCGCTCGTCGGCGTCGATCACGACCTTCAGGAGCATGCGCTTCTTCGGGTCCATGGTGGTCTCCTTGAGCTGGGCCGGCAGCATCTCGCCGAGGCCCTTGAACCGCCCGATCTCGATCTTGCCGTTGCCTTTGAAGGCCGATTTCATGAGCCGGTCCTTGTCGGCATCGTCGCGGGCATAAACGGTCTTGGCGCCTTGCGTCAGCCGGTAGAGCGGAGGCACGGCCAGATAGAGATGGCCCGCATCGATGAGACGGGGCATCTGGCGGTAGAAGAACGTGATGAGAAGCGACGCGATATGCGCCCCGTCCACGTCCGCGTCCGTCATAATGACGACGCGCTCGTAGCGGAGATCCGCATCCCGGTAGGCCGTGCCCATGCCGCAGCCCAGGGCCTGCACGAGGTCGGAGAGCTGCTGGTTCTGGTGCAGCTTGTCGCGTCCGGCGGAAGCCACGTTGAGGATCTTGCCGCGCAAGGGGAGAATGGCCTGGGTCTTGCGGTCGCGGGCCTGCTTGGCCGAGCCGCCAGCCGAATCCCCCTCGACGATGAACAATTCGGACCCCGCCGCGCCCGCATTGGAGCAATCGGCGAGCTTGCCGGGAAGGCGCAGCTTGCGGGTCGCGGTCTTGCGGGCGACCTCCTTTTCCTGCCTTCGGCGCAGGCGCTCATCTGCCCGGTCCATGACCCATTCGAGGATCTTGTTGGCCTGAAGCGGGGAGGCTGCCAACCAATGATCGAAGGTGTCGCGGATCGCGCTTTCGACGATGCGGCCCGCTTCCAGCGTCGCCAGCTTGTCCTTGGTCTGTCCCTGAAATTCAGGCTCGCGGATGAAGACCGAGAGCATCGACGCGCAGGTCGACATCACGTCGTCGGTGGTGGCCGGCGCCATGCGCTTCGTCTGGCCGACCCGCTCGGCGTGGTCCCGCAGACCCCGGAGGAGGGCGATGCGGAGGCCGTTTTCGTGCGTCCCGCCCTCCGGGGTCGGCACCGTGTTGCAATAGGACGAGGAGAAGCCGTCCTCGTTCGCCATCCAGGCGACGGCCCATTCGAGCGAACCGTGGCCGCCGGGCTTGGTGATCTTGCCGGAGAAGATCTGGTCCGAGACCAGTTCCTTGCCCTCGATGTCGTGGGCCAGATAATCCTTCAACCCGTTGGGAAACTTGAAGGTCGCCTCGGCCGGAACGCTGTCCACGCCGGACAACAGCGAGGAAGCGCATTTCCAGCGGATTTCCACGCCGCCGAACAGATAGGCCTTGGAACGCGCCATCTTGAACAGGCGGCGGGGCTGGAAATGGGCTTCCTTGCCGAAGATCTGATGGTCCGGCTTGAAGCGCACCCGGGTGCCGCGACGGTTGAGCACCCGGCCCACCGTTTCCAGCTTCGTCTGCGGCAGGCCGCGCGAAAAGACCTGCCGGTACAAGGTCTGGCCGCGCGCGACCTCGACCTCGAGAATCTCCGACAGCGCATTCACCACCGACACGCCGACGCCGTGCAGGCCGCCCGAGGTCTCGTAGACCTTCGAGTCGAATTTTCCGCCCGCATGAAGCGTGGTCATGATGACTTCGAGGGCCGATTTCTTGGGGAATTTCGGGTGTGGATCGACCGGGATGCCGCGGCCGTTATCGGTGACCGACAGATAGCCGTCCTCTTCGAGCTCCACCTCGATGAAGGTGGCATGCCCCGCCACCGCCTCGTCCATCGAATTGTCGATGACTTCGGCGAACAGGTGATGGAACGCTTTCTCGTCCGTGCCGCCGATATACATGCCGGGGCGTCGGCGCACCGGCTCCAGTCCCTCCAGCACCTCGATGTCGGATGCATCGTAGCCGCTCTCGTCCGGCGTGCCCTTGGCGACGGCGCGCGCGGTTTTGGCCGTGGCGGCCCTTGCGGGCGCGCTTCGCCGTGCGGGTGGCGCGCCACCGCCGAAGAGATCGTCGTCGTTATCCGTCATAGGAACCTTGGGCCGTCGTGATTCGCGTTTTGCCGAGGGAGCACTCATACCTCATGTCATACGGGAACAAATCGGAAACGGGAAGGCTTTCCCGTGGAACGTGAGGGATAAAAGATAATCGCACGTGACGCCATCTCCGGATGAAGGGTTCCCCTAAAGGAGGGCTATTCAGTTACGTCAGGAACTGTTTAACTGAGGTTCACGTTGAGGCACTAAGTTGCTTCAAGCTTGGCGGGAGACGAGACGTGACGCGGATTGTGGCAGCGACCCCTATTCACCTCGATCGCGCGGCGCGGGTTGCGGGAGAGGCTTTCGCGTTCGATGAGCCGGATTACGCTCCCGTCGCGAAGTCGGGCTGGGGCTCCGTGCTATGGCTCTCGGCCGGCCTTGTCGCTCTGTGCGGGCTGTACTTCGTCGTTTGAGCCTGCCTCTCCGTCATGCCCTTTGAGGGCGCGATGAAAAACGCGTTCGACGGCTTTTCCGAAGACCAGAAGCGTCAGCGCCATGACGGTGCCCACGAAGGTGAGAAACCACGCGCCGAGACCGGCGGTGATGCCGAACGTCGCGGCGGCCAGAACCGTCGCGGCTGTCGTCAGCCCATGGACCTGAAGCTTTTTCTCTTCCCGCAGGATGACGCCTGCGCCAAGGAACCCCAGACCGGTCAGGATGCCCTGGATCACGCGGCTGGCCGCATCCTGCTGGAAATGCAGGTCGCCGAAGCTCGATCCTGCCAGAACCACCACGGCCGAGCTCAGCGACACCAGCCCGAGGGTCCGCGTGCCGATGGGCTTGCCGTGCAGGTCGCGGTTGAGGCCCACCGCCATCCCGGCGAACATCGCCGCGAGGAGACGCAGCAGCATCTCCATATGCGCGTCGGTGATGAGATCCGGCAGGGTTACCATGGGATTGTGCGGATTTCCTAAACGGCTTTCTTTACGGCGACCTTCTTGACGGCAACCTTCTTGGCGGCTGTCTTTTTCACCGCACTCTTTTTCGTAGCCGTCTTTTTCGCAGGGGCTTTCTTGGCCGTCGTCGCGGTCTTGGCCGCCGCCTTCGGGGCTGCCGACTTCTTGACCGCGGCCTTCTTTGTCGCGGCCTTCTTGGCCGGCGCCTTCTTGGCGGCGGCCTTGCGGCCGCGCGCCGGCTTCTTCGACGGGCCGGCGGCGCGGCGTGCGACGAGGAGCGCGATGGCTTCCTCCAGCGTGACCGCCTCGGCGGTGACCGATCTCGGCAGCGTGGCGTTGGTTTCGCCGTCGGTCACGTAAGGGCCGAACCGGCCCGCCTTGACCACGATCGGCTTTGCGGATTCCGGATCGTCACCCAGCGGACGGCCGGGATCGGCCGCGCCACGGCGGAAGCCCCCGCCGGCTTCTTTCGCGACGATGAGGTCGATGGCGCGATTGGCGCCGATCTCCAGCACGTCGTCGTCATTGCCGATATTGGCGTAGACCTTGCCGTGCTGGACATAGGGGCCGTAGCGCCCGATGCTCGCAAAGATCGGCTCGCCCGAAACCGGGTGCTTGGCCACCTCGCGCGGCAGCGACAGAAGCTTCAGCGCGGTCTCGAGATCGATGGATGCGGGAGACCGGCCCTTCGGCAGCGACGAGCGCTTGGGCTTCTCGCCTTCGCCAAGCTGAACGAACGGTCCGAACCGGCCGTCGCGGATCGTCACCTGTTGGCCGCTCTCGGGGTCGTCGCCGAGGACACGCACGCCCGGTTGTCCGCCATTCTCCGACTTGCCTTCGCCTTCGCCGTTGGCACCGGTCACAGCGAGTTGTCGGGTGAACTTGCATTCCGGGTAATTCGAGCAGCCGATGAAGGCGCCGAACTTGCCGAGCTTCAGCGATAGCTGGCCGTTGCCGCAGGTCGGGCAGGTGCGCGGATTCGAGCCGTCGCCCTTGTCGGGGAAGATGTGCGGACCAAGCAGCTCGTTCAGCGAATCGAGAACCTGCGTGGTGCGCAAATCCTTCGTCTCGCCGATGGCGGCCGAGAAATCGCGCCAGAAATCCCGCAGGACCTGTTTCCAGTCGATCTCGTGGTTGGAGATGCGGTCGAGTTGCTCTTCGAGGTCCGCGGTGAAGTCGTATTCCACGTAGCGGCGGAAGAAGCTTTCCAGGAACGCGATGACAAGGCGGCCCTTGTCCTCGGGCACCAGCCGCTTCTTGTCGATACGCACATATTCGCGGTCGCGTAAGACCTGCAGCACCGCCGCATAGGTGGACGGCCGGCCGATGCCGAGCTCCTCCATGCGCTTGACGAGGCTTGCCTCGGAGAAGCGCGGCGGCGGCTCGGTGAAATGCTGGGTCGAGACGATGCGGCGGCGGGTGAGCGCGTCGCCCTTGCCCATGGGCGGCAGGCGGCCCTCATCCTCGTCGGCCTCGTCGTCCTTGCTCTCGTTGTAGAGCGTCAGGAAGCCGTCGAACTTGATGACCTGGCCGGTGGCGCGCAGGTCGAGCTTGCGCGGGCCGACCTCGGAGAGGATGTCGGCGGTGGTGCGTTCGAGCTGGGCGGATTCCATCTGGCTCGCGATGGTGCGGGTCCAGATCAGTTCGTAGAGACGGGCCTGCTCGGGCTCGAGATATTTCGCCACCTGCTTGGGAAGGCGGCTGATGTCGGTGGGCCGGATGGCCTCGTGCGCTTCCTGTGCGTTCTTGGCCTTGACGGTGTATTTGCGCGGCGCGCCCGGCACGTAAGTGTCGCCGTATTCCTTGCCGATGACGCGGCGGATCTCTTGCACGGCCGGCGGGTCGATGTCGACGCCGTCGGTTCGCATATAGGTGATGAGGCCGACCGTCTCGCCGCCGATCTCGACACCCTCGTAGAGCCGCTGGGCCACCCGCATGGTCTGGGCCGGCGCAAGGCCGAGCTTGCGCGACGCCTCCTGCTGCAATGTCGAGGTGGTGAAGGGCGGGTAGGGATGGCGCTTGGCGGGTTTCGCCTCGATGCTCGACACCGAGAAGGTGGCAAGCTCCAGATCGCGCTTGAAAGCCTCCGCGTCCTCGCCCTTGCCGATATCGAGGCGGGTGATCTTCCGACCGTCCGCGCCGACCAGACGGGCGTCGAACACGCCCCCGTCCTTGGTGGCGAGCGTTGCGATGAGCGACCAGTATTCCTGCGATCGGAACGTCTCGATTTCGAGTTCGCGGTCGCAGACGAGCCGCAAGGCCACCGACTGGACCCGGCCCGCGGATCGTGCCCCCGGGAGCTTGCGCCAGAGTACCGGCGACAAGTTGAAGCCCACCAGGTAGTCAAGGGCGCGGCGGGCCAGATAGGCGTCCACCAGCGCCTGGTCGATCTGGCGCGGATTGCGCAGGGCGGTGAGCACCGAATCCTTGGTGATGGCGTTGAAAGTGACGCGCTCGACCGGGATGCCCTTCAGGGCGCGCTTGAGGTTCAGCGCTTCGAGAACGTGCCACGAAATCGCTTCGCCTTCGCGATCCGGGTCGGTGGCGAGAATGAGCTTTTCGGCGCCTTTGACAGCCCGGGCGATGTCGTTCAGGCGTTTGCCGCCCCGGTCGTCGAGAGCCCAGATCATCTTGAAATCGTCTTCGGGATCGACCGAGCCGTCTTTGGCCGGCAGGTCGCGGATGTGCCCAAAGGAGGCCAGGACCTCGTAATCCTTGCCGAGATACTTGTTGATCGTCTTGGCCTTCGCGGGCGACTCGACGACGAGGATTTTCATGAGCGACTTCCTAGCGATAGCCGCGAGCGGGGGCTCGGTGGTCACGGCAAAAGCGGCAGCCAAGCCTGGCTACCGGGGGCGCGGATAAGTGGTTGATGATCGCCGACAAGTCAAATCGGCCCTGACGGCGAGCCCGCTATATGGGTTGAAACACGCGACGCAGCAAGGTTTCAGTTGCGGGACCGAGATCGTTGGCGCCGATCATGTCCGGCCTTCGCGCCAGACGGGTGAGCGCCCACGCCTCCGCCACCTCCGGTGGCGCGGACGCGGCGAGCGCCGAGGCGGCGGCGAGGGCGAAGATCCGGTCGGCGATGAAGCGGGCCTGCTTTTCGGCCTCGGTGGATTTCAGCGCCATGATGATGGCCGCCGCCGCGTCCCGCGCGCCGGGCAGGCCCTCGATCCCGGCCATCAGGGCAGTCAGGACTTCCGCCGCGGCCTCGGGCTCCCGTCTCTCCAGCCGCAGGATATCGAGCGCGATCACGTTGCCCGAACCCTCCCAGATGGCGTTCACCGGGGCTTCCCGGTAAAGCCGGGGCAGGGGGCTCTCTTCCACGTAGCCGTTGCCGCCGAGGCATTCCATCAACTCGTAGAGCAGGCGCGGCGCAGCCTTGCAGATGCCGAATTTCGCCGCCGGCGTGATCAGCCTGGCGAAGGCCGCCTCCTGGGCGTCGCCGGTCCGGTCGAAGCTCCGCGCCAGCCGCATGGCCAGAGCCGTCATCGCCTCCGATTCGAGCGCGACATCCGCCAGCACGCTTCGCATGAGGGGCTGGTCGATCAGCGTCTTGCCGAAGACGGAGCGGTGCCGCGCGTGGTGGTGGGCCAGCGCCAGCCCCATCCGCACGAGGCCCGCCGACGAGACGGCGCAATCGAGGCGCGTGAGCTGCACCATCTTGATGATGGTGGCGACGCCCCGGCCTTCCTCGCCGATGCGCCAAGCGAACGCGCCCTCGAACTCGACCTCGGCCGAGGCGTTCGAGCGGTTGCCGAGCTTGTCCTTCAGCCGCTGGAGGCGAAGGGCGTTGAGGCTGCCATCCGGCCGGAAGCGCGGCAGCAGGAAGCAGGTCAGGCCTCCAGGGGCCTGCGCCAGCATCAGGAAGGCGTCGGACATGGGCGCCGACATGAACCATTTGTGGCCCGTCAACGCGTATTCGTCGCCCGTGACGGCGATGGCACGGGAGGTGTTGGCCCGCACGTCGGTGCCGCCTTGCTTCTCCGTCATACCCATGCCGAGCGTGACCGAGGTCTTCTCCCAGAACGGAATGAAGCGCGGATCGTAGTTGTGGGAGCGGATCTTCGGCAGCCATTCGGCGAGGCGCTGGGGGCTCGCCGAGAGCGCGGCGACCGATGCGTTCGTCATCGTCAGCGGACAGACATGCCCGGCCTCGACGCCGGAGACGACGAAGAGCCGGGCCGCGCGCGCCAAAGCCGCATGGGGCTCGGGCGCGCCCTCGATCCTCTCGTCCCAGGTCGAGGCATGGAGGCCGTCTTCCATGCTGGCCGCCATCAGCGCGTGATAGGCCGGGTGGAACTCGACCCTGTCGATCCGCTGGCCTGTCGGATCGAAGCTCCGCAGGCGCGGCGGGTTTTCGTTGGCGAGGCGGCCGAGATCGAGGCGGTGGCCGGTGCCCCAGCGGGCGCCGAACGCCGCGAGCCCCTCCGCGTCGACATCGACGCCGTTGGCGGCAAGCGCCCCGCGGAGCGGACCGTCGGTCATCGTCAGGTTGATGTCGACGAAAGGGGGAGTCTGGTTGAAGACCTCATGCGTGTTCATCGCCAACCCTGCTGTGGTCCGGCGATTTTAGCGTGCTGAACTCGGCTTTGCACCCGCTCCGTCATTCCGGGGCCGCGAAGCGGGGCCCGGAACCCATAACCGCTGACGAATGGAGGAAGGCGCCGACCTATTTCGCTTTATTTGGCATTGTCAGCGTGTCTGGGTTCCGGGCTCGCTTCGCGCCCTGGACTGACGGGACGAGACCAACACCGCTTGCCGCTCCCTTCGACTCCCCCTATAGCCATCGTTTCAAGATGAGCCACACACCCCGATCCGTTTTTCCCCACCGTCACCTGCTCGGAATCGAGGGGCTGTCGGCGCTGGATCTGACCGCCTTGCTCGATCTCGCCGACGAGCAGGTCGAGGTCAGTCGTCAGGTCGAAAAGAAGAAATCGACCCTTCGCGGCCGCACGCAGATCAATCTCTTCTTCGAACCCTCCACGCGGACGCAGGCGTCCTTCGAGATCGCCGGCAAGCGGCTCGGCGCCGATGTGATGAACATGTCGGTGGCGTCGTCCTCGGTGAAGAAGGGCGAGACGCTCATCGACACGGCCGCGACCTTGAACGCCATGCGGCCCGATCTCATCATCGTGCGCCATCACGCGGCGGGCGCCGTACATCTCCTCGCCCAGAAGGTCGATTGCTCGGTCGTCAATGCCGGTGACGGCGCGCACGAGCATCCGACCCAGGCGCTCCTCGATGCCCTCACCATCCGCCGCAACAAGGGCGGCATCGCGGGGCTCACCGTGGCGATCTGCGGCGACATCGTGCATTCGCGGGTAGCGCGCTCCAACATGCTGCTGCTAGCGACGCTTGGCGCCCGGGTGAGGCTCGTCGCCCCCTCGACGCTCCTGCCACCCGGTATCGAGGGACTCGGTTTCGAGACCTTCACGGATATGCGCAAAGGCCTCGAGGGTGCCGATATCGTCATGATGCTGCGCCTGCAGCGTGAGCGCATGAACGGCTCCTTCGTGCCCTCCACCAAGGAATATTTCCGCTTCTACGGCCTCGATCAGGAGAAGCTCGCCTGGGCGAAGCCCGACGCGCTGGTGATGCATCCGGGACCGATGAATCGCGGCGTCGAAATTTCCTCCGAGGTCGCCGACGGCGCGCAATCGCTGATCCGCGAGCAGGTTGAGATGGGCGTCGCCGTCCGCATGGCGGTGCTGGAGGCTCTCGCGAGCCATCTGCCGAACAGGTGAATCGCGAAATCCCCTCTCCCCTCCGCGGGAGAGGGTGGCCGCCGAAGGCGGTCGGGAGAGGGGACGTAGGAGTGGGCATGGCGATTACAAGAACAAACAACGTCTCGGCCAATCTCCGCGGTTTCGCCAAGGAGCAACGCTCTCTCCAAACCCGTGCCGAAGACCTGTTCTGGCAGCAGGTTCGCGCGGGCCGATTCCACGGTTACAAATTCAAGCGGCAGGTTCCGATTGCTCCCTACATCGTCGACTTTCTCTGCGCTGCCGCGAGAGTGGTGGTGGAATTGGACGGTGCGCCTCACGACACGCCGGAGGAAAAGGCGCACGATAAGGCGCGCGATGCTTTCCTTCGACGGCAGGGCTTTGAGGTTTTGCGTTTTCCCAATGACGTGATGCTGGGCCATGGTGGCCTGGTACTCGATTCTGTTCGCAAAACCATTGAAGTCCGACTCGGCCCCTCTCCCGACCTGCTTCGCAGGCCACCCTCTCCCGCAGAGGGGAGAGGGAAAGGCGCGCGCTCATGACATCTGACCGTCCTCTGCTCCTGAAAAACGCCTGGCTCGTCGATCCGGCGACCGGCCGCGAGGAAAGCGGCGACGTGTTCGTTGCGAACGGAATCATCGCCGCGATCGGACCGGGTCTCGCCAGTGGTCCGGATGCCGAGATCGTCGATTGCGGCGGACAGGTACTGGCGCCCGGCCTCATCGACATGCGGGCCTTCATCGGAGAGCCCGGCGCCGCGCACCGCGAGACGCTGAAGAGCGCCGGCGAGGCCGCGGCGGCGGGCGGCGTCACCACCATCGTGTCCATGCCCGACACCAACCCGGTCATCGACGATCCCGCGATGGTGGATTACGTCCAGCGCCGCGCGCGGGATACCTCGATCGTGAACATTCGCCCGGCCGCCGCCCTGACGAAGGGATTGCTGGGGCAGGAGATGGCCGAGATCGGCCTGCTCAAGGAGGCTGGCGCCGTCCTGTTCACCGACGGCGCCCGCTCGGTCACCAACGCCCAGGTGATGCGGCGCGCCCTGACCTATGCGCGCGATTTCAACGCCCTGATCGTCCATCACGTGGAGGACCCCGACCTCGTCGGGCACGGCGTGATGAACGAGGGCGAGTTCGCAGCCCGGCTCGGCCTTCCCGGCATCCCGCGCGAAGCCGAGACCGTGATGCTGGAGCGGGACATGCGGCTCGTGCGGCTCACCGGCGGGCGCTACCACGCGGCGATGATCTCCTGCGCCGATTCGGCCGACATCATCCGCACCGCCAAGGCGGCGGGATTGCCGGTGACCTGCGGCGTGTCCATTAACAATCTCGCGCTGAACGAGAACGACATCGGTCATTACCGTACGTTTTTCAAACTCTCCCCGCCGTTGCGCCACGAGGACGACCGGCAGGCGATGATCGCCGCCCTGGTGGATGGCACGATCGACGTGATCGTGTCCGATCACAATCCACAGGATGTGGAGACCAAGAGGCTGCCGTTCTCGGAAGCCGAGGATGGCGCGGTCGGGCTGGAGACTTTGCTGTCGGCGGCTCTCCGGCTGGTCCACGCCGACCTTGCGTCGCTGCCGCAGGTCCTTCACGCCCTGTCGACCCGGCCGGCCGAAATCCTCGGTCTTCCGGCCGGGCGATTGGAACGCGGGGCGCCGGCGGATCTTATCGTGTTCGATCCCGACGCGCCTTACGTCCTCGACAAACGGCATCTTCGCTCGCTGTCGAAGAACACGCCGTTTGACGAGGCCCGTCTGGAAGGGCAGGTGACGCTGACGCTGGTTGCGGGCAGGATCGTGTTCGACCGACGCCCGAACTGAAGGGAAACGCATGTCCGACGACGCCCACCTGTTTGCATTGCTGGCCGCTCTGGTCGTCGGCTACCTCCTCGGTTCCATCCCCTTCGGCGTCATCTTTACCCGCATGGCGGGGCTGGGAGACATCCGCAAGGTCGGCTCGGGCAATATCGGCGCCACCAACGTCCTGCGCACGGGACGAAAAGGTCTGGCGGCCGCGACCTTGATCGGCGATGCCCTGAAGGGCACGGCCGCGGTCCTGATCGCCCGGTATTTCGCCGACGATCTCGGCGGCGTGGCGGCGCTCGGCGCGTTTCTCGGCCATCTCTTTCCGGTCTGGCTCAAATTCAAGGGCGGCAAGGGAGTTGCGACATTTCTCGGCGTATTGCTCGGGCTGCAGCCGCTGGCAGCGGCGGCCTTTGTGGCGATCTGGCTCTGCCTCGCGCTTGTCACCCGCTATTCGTCGCTGTCTGCATTGGTGGCGAGCGCGACCTCGCCCATCGTCCTGTGGCTTCTCGATGAGCCCCGCACGGCCGGCGTTGCCTTCGTGCTCACGGCCCTCCTGTGGTGGAAGCATAGCGAGAACATCATGAGGCTTCTCGACGGTACCGAGGGCAGGATCGGACAGAAAGGGTGAGCGGCGCATCCCTCACCGATGGGCAGCGCCTCGACTGGCTGCGCCTCATCCGCTCCGAGAAGGTCGGGCCGCGAACCTTCCGGGCTCTCATCAACCAATATGGCGGGGCGTCAGCCGCCCTCGACGCCTTGCCCGACCTCGCGCGCCGCAGCGGCCGGGCGGCGCTCAAGGTCACGAGCCGGGCGGAGGCCGAGAAGGAACTCGCGGTCGCGGCTCGCCTGGGCGTCCGGTTCATCGGCATGGGCGAGCCGGATTACCCGAAGGCGCTTCAAGCCACCGACACCGCGCCGCCTTTGATCGGCGTGCGAGGATCGGTCGAGGTCTTGTCCCGGCCTGCAATCGCCATGGTGGGGTCGCGCAATGCGTCCGCCGCCGGGCTGACCTTTGCCGAGCGGCTGCCGCGGCAGCTCGGAGAGGCGGGCTATGTGGTGGTGTCGGGCCTTGCGCGCGGCATAGATACAAGGGCCCACAAGGCCACGCTGGCTAGCGGCACCATCGCGGTTCTCGCCGGCGGTCACGACCGGATCTATCCGCCGGAAAACGAGGCGCTTCTGCTGGCGATCGTCGCGAATGGCGGCGCGGTGATCTCCGAAATGCCCATGGGCTGGGAACCGCGGGGGCGGGACTTCCCCCGCCGCAACCGCATCGTGTCCGGTCTTTCGTATGGCGTCGTGGTGGTGGAGGCCGCGCGGCGTTCGGGCTCGCTCATCACCGCGCGGTTCGCCCTCGAACAGGGGCGGGAGGTCTTCGCGGTGCCGGGCTCGCCGCTGGATCCGCGCGCCGAGGGCACCAACGACCTGATTCGGGACGGGGCGACGCTCTGTGCCGGGATCGACCATGTGACTGGCGTTCTGCAGCCCCTGATCGCCGCCGGACCGAAGACCGACAAGGATATCAGCGAGCCCTCGCATTTCCTCGGCACCGAGGAATTGTGGGACGAGCTCGACCTGCCGGATATCGAACGTCCGCCGAAGGGAATCGTGCTGCCGGATTCCGGCTCGATGGAGGAGACCGGCGAGCGGATCGCCATCGACCTCGTGTCCCTGCTCGGGCCGTCCCCGGTTCCGGTGGACGATCTCGCGCGGCAATCGGGCCTTTCGATTCGGCACGTGCAGATGGCGCTGCTGGAACTGGAGATCGCCGGGCGGCTCGAGCGCCATGGCGGCAACGCCGTCTCGCTGATCGGGACCGTCTGAGGATCACTCCTCCGGGTGGTGGGCCTGAACCAGCCGGATGGCCTCCAGCCGAGCCATATCCAGCAGATAGGCCAGCAGGTCGAGCCGCGAACGACGCGCCAGCGACGACAGCTCGGTGGTGAAATCCGCCACGAACTTGGCCGTTTCGACGATGTCCGCGCCGTCTTTCAAAAGAGGCGCTGCGGTTGTTTCCGTAAGGCCACTTGATATACTTTTGGTTGTATTCGGCACTTTGGACATGACACCTGATGTCTGACGATAACGTTGCAATCCAGCTAGATAGCAACACAACCGTTGACGCACAACAATAAACAAATAACCTTAGGTTGCGGCAAGACTCAGGCCAGAAGCAGGATGAGCAGCGGCATGGACGCCATAGCGATGAGCGTCTGCAGGGTCAAAATCTCGGCCATCAGGGGTGCATTGCCCCCCATTTGCCGCGCCAGCACGAAAGCGGCGCTCGCCGACGGCACCGAGGCTGCGACGATCGCCACCACGAGGTCGCCCCCCGTGACGCCCGCAAGCCTTGCCACCGTCACCACGATCAGCGGCAGCACGARCAACTTCAGGACGCCCGACACAACGTGCGGCAGCCCCGGACGGGCGAGGCGGCGGATATCGAGGCCGGCGCCGACCACGAGCAGGCCCGCTGCGAGCGCCGCGCGACCCATCAATTCCACATAGACGGCAATGGGCTGGGGCAGGGGCGGTGCGAGGAAATTCAGCGACAGGCCGATGGCGCAGGACCAGATGAACGGATTGGCGACGAACGACCGCAGGATCTCGTAAGGGCTCTGGCGCGGCTGCCCGGCGAAACGGATGAATACGTAGAACGCCAGCAGGTTGAGCAGCGGCACCATGGCGGCGATCGCCACCGCGATCAGCGCGACGCCCCGTTGGCCGAACAGGCTGCCGGCGACCGAGAGCCCGATGAAGGTGTTCCAGCGTGTCGCGCCCTGAAAGATCGACGTGAAGCTCGGGCCGTCGATCCCGCCCTTGCGGGCGAGCGCCGGCCGCAACGCCAGCGTGATGGCGGCGACGATGAGAATGCCCGATACCAGCGCGCCGCCGACCCCCGCCACCGGAACGTCCCGCAGATTCGCCCGCGACAGGGTGTCGATGATCAGCGCGGGAAAGAAGATCGTGTAGGTGGTGCGCTCGAGCCCCGCCCATTGGCGATCGTCGACGAAGCCCGTGGTCCGGCAGAGCCAGCCCGTAGCGATGATCAGGAAGGTGGGGATGAGGCTCGCGAAGACCGCTGACATGGGAATGGCCGGATATTTTCGACGCGGCGCCGCGCGGTGTTTTTGGATGTGCAAGAGGCGCTTAGCCTCTATTGGGATTGTCTACAAGCAAGGGCGGTTTCGAACTTGCCGAATGTTTTTGTCGAGGCGTCATGATCAAGGTGACCAATTCCGTGTCGATCGACGAGGATGAGCTTCAGGAAAGCTTTATCCGCGCGTCGGGTCCGGGCGGCCAGAACGTCCACAAGGTTTCGACCGCCGTGCAATTGCGCTTCGACGTGCGCCATTCGCCCAATCTCCCCGACGACGTGCGGGAGCGGCTCGAGCGGCTGGCGGGGCAGAGGCTCACCAATGACGGCGTGATCATCATCACGGCCCAACGCTTCCGCACCCAGGAGCGCAACCGAGAGGACGCGCAGACCCGTCTCGTGGAACTCATCCGCCAGGCGACCGAGCGGCCGAAGCCACGGCGGCCGACGAGGCCGACCCTCGCCTCGAAACAGCGGCGGCTGGAGGCCAAGGGCAGGCGGGCCGACATCAAGAAGGGCCGGGGCGCGAAGGGCGGCTTCGACTGAATGGACCGGCCGCACGCGATCGCAAGAAACGGATCGCGTCGCGACGCGGAGTCGCTAGGCTCCGGCTCGACTTCTTCAGGAGCAGCTTGTTGAACCGCCCCGCGACGCCCATTCCTCCCGCCCCGACCGTCAATCGCACCATGACCCTGCGCGAATGGACGATGCTGCTCGCGCTCTCGGTGCTGTGGGGCGGCTCGTTCTTCTTCAACGGCATCGCTGTGAAGGAATTGCCGCCTCTCACCATCGTGGTCCTTCGCGTGGGCGCCGCGGCCCTCATCCTGATGGTCGTGCTCCGGCTCGCGGGCGTCAGGATGCCGAGGGACCGGAAAATCTGGGCCGCGTTCTTCGGCATGGGGTTTCTCAACAACGTGGTGCCGTTCTGCCTGATCGTATGGGGCCAGACCCATATCGCGTCGGGCCTTGCCTCCATCCTCAACGCGACGACGCCGCTTTTCACCGTGGTGGTGGCGCATGTCCTCACCAGCGACGAGAAGATGACCGGCAACCGGCTGGCCGGCGTTCTCGTCGGTTTCATCGGAGTCGTCTTTCTCATCGGGCCTGCTTTCCTGGAGGGATGGGGGACCGACATCACGGCCCAGCTGGCCTGTCTGGCGGCAGCCTTTTCATATGCGCTGGCGGGGATCTACGGTCGGCGTTTCAAGAGCATGGGGGTCGCGCCCATGGCCACCGCCACGGGGCAGGTCACGGCCTCGGCCATCGTGCTGCTGCCATTGGCGCTCTTCGTCGACCGGCCTTGGCTTCTGCCCCTGCCGGGCGCCGCCACATGGGCCGCCATCGCGGGCATCGCCGCCCTGTCGACCGCGCTCGCCTACGTTCTGTATTTCCGCATTCTCTCCACGGCCGGCGCGACCAATCTCCTGCTGGTGACCTTCCTGATCCCCGTCAGCGCCATCCTGCTCGGCTGGCTGGCGCTGAACGAACGCCTCGATGCGAGACATTTCGCCGGCATGGCGCTGATCGGCGCGGGGCTGGCGGCGATCGACGGGAGGCCTTTTCGCGCCTTCGCGCTCAAAATCAAACAATTTTATGAATAATCTGAGCGGCTTGTCGGGTGTTGCCGAGAAACTAAATCATCTTTCCGTTGGCGGATAGACATGCTCTTCGCCGCGGAAATCCGACACCGCGTAGCGCCCGTCTCCGGTCTCGCGAAGGCCGCGTTCGCCGATCTCAGCCTTTCCGTGCCCGCCCGGAATATCGAGGATGTAGGTCGGCTGGCAGAGGCCGGAGATGCGGCCTCGCAGTGAGGCGACCAGCGCCTGCCCTTCGGCGATGGAAAGACGGAAATGGGCGGTGCCGGGGGCGAGGTCCGGGTGGTGGAGGTAATAGGGCTTGATCCGCGTCTCCACGAAGGCCCGCATCAAATCGGCGAGCACTTCCGCGTCGTCGTTGACGCCTCGCAGCAGCACGGATTGGCTCACCATGACGATCCCCGCATCGACCATGCGGGCGCAGGCCGCGCGGGCGTCGGTCGTCAGTTCGCGCGGATGGTTGGCGTGGAGCGCCACATAGGTCGTCTTGCCGGACGCCTTCAGCGCGGAGATCAGCGCCGCATCCACATGGGCGGGATCGACCACCGGCACGCGGGTGTGAAAGCGGACGATCTTCACGTGATCGATTGCCGCGAGCCGGCGCATGATCTCGTCCAGCCGACGCGGCGAGAGCACCAGCGGATCGCCGCCGGTGAGGATCACCTCCCAGATTTCGCGATGCCGGGCGATATAGGCGAAGGCCGCATCCATGGCGTCGGGCGAAAGCGTGCCCAGTCCCTGCGGGCCCACCATCTCGCGGCGGAAGCAGAACCGGCAATAGRCCGGGCAGACATGAACCGCCTTGAGGAGCACCCGGTCGGGATAACGGTGGACGATGCCCTCGACCGGGCTGTGCGCGAGATCGCCGATGGGGTCCGGCCGCTCTTCCGGCGCGGTCGCAAGCTCCGCCTCGCTCGGCACGAATTGGCGGGCGATGGGGTCGGCCGCGTCGTTCGGATCGATGAGCGCCGCCATGGCGGGGCTGATCGCCATCGCGTAGCGCTCGGCCACGCGATCGATCTCCTGGCGCAAGGCGGGCGGGAGCAATCCCGCATCGATGAGTTCGGCAGGGGTCCGGAGGGTGCGGGCAAGGGTCATGGAGCGGTCTCCGCCACCGGTGTCCACAGGACCTGTTCGATCCGGGCTGCACCGGTTGCCAGCATGATGAGCCGGTCGAAGCCGAGGGCGACGCCGGCTGCATCCGGCATCGCGGCGAGGGCCGAAAGAAAATCCTCGTCGATCGGATAGCTTTCGCCGTAGACCCGCATCTTCTCCGCCATTTCCGCCTCGAACCGGCGCCGCTGTTCGGCCGCGTCCGTCAATTCACCGAAGGCATTCGCCAGTTCGACCCCGCAGGCATAAAGCTCGAACCGCTCCGCGACGCGGGGATCGCGCGCGGTTGGGCGCGCCAAGGCCGCCTCGGCCACCGGGTATTCGTCGAGGATCGTGGCGCGGCCAAGGCCCAGATGAGGCTCGACCTTTTCCACGATGACGCGGCTGAACAGGTCCGACCAGGTGTCGTCGACCGCCACCCGCAGGCCCGCGGCCTTGAGCGACGAGGAGAGATGGACCGCATCGGTGGAGCCGTCCGCGGCGACGGTGGCCAGCAGGTCGATGCCCGCGAAGCGGGAAAACGCCTCGGCCACGCTCAGGCGCTCGGGTTCGAGGAACGGGTCGGTCTCGCGGCCCCGATGGGAGAGACGACGGGTGCCCGCCGTCTCGGCGGCGAGCGCCAGGATCGTGGCGCAATCGCGCATCAGCGCCTCGTAGCCCTCGCCGGCCCGGTACCATTCGAGCATCGTAAATTCGGGATGGTGCAACGGCCCGCGCTCGCGGTTGCGGTAGACATGGGCGAAACAGGCAATCCGGGGTTCACCGGCGGCCAGCAGCTTCTTGCAGGCAAATTCCGGTGAGGTGTGAAGGTAGAGGGGGGTGGTGTCACCACGAGGCGACAACGCTTCCGTGGCGAAGGCATGGAGATGGGCCTCGTTGCCGGGCGAGACCTGCAGCGTCGCCGTATCGACCTCCACGAAATCGCGCTCGGCGAAATACCCCCGCAATGCGTGCTGGATGCGATTGCGCGCCAGGAGAAAAGGACGCCGGTCCGCATGGACGTGCGGGTTCCACCACGGCGAGACCCCCGGGGYGGGCTTCGTGGGCGGAGCCGGAATGGCCGTTTTGTTGGTTTCCACGTTCGGTTCGGTTTTGGCCGGCCGGTCAGGCTGGCGATTTGCGCGAAGATAGGTTAGTGCGGCAACGAAACAGTTCTTCAGGTGTCGCCGGGGCAGGTTCTGCCGACCGTTCGACGCGCCCTATCTGTCACAAGGAACGCCCCCCGTGAAGGTCATCGCCTCTACGCTCCGCAAAGGCAACGTCATCGATGTCGATGGCAAGCTCTATGTGGTTCTCACCGCCCAGAACATTCATCCCGGCAAGGGCACGCCGGTGACGCAGATCGACATGCGCCGCATCTCGGATGGGGTGAAGGTGTCGGAGCGCTACCGCACGACCGAACAGGTCGAGCGCGCTTTCGTGGAAGATCGCGAACACACGTTCCTCTATGCGGATGGCGACGGGTACCACTTCATGAACCCCGAGAATTTCGACCAGGTTCAGGTCCCCGAGGACATCGTCGGCGACATGAAGCCTTACCTTCAGGAAGGCATGGCGGTGATGCTGTCGACCCATAACGGCGTCGCCATCTCCCTCGAACTGCCCGCCCGCGTGACCCTCGAGATCATGGAGACCGAGCCGGTCGTGAAGGGCCAGACGGCCTCCTCCTCCTACAAGCCCGCGATGCTGTCGAACGGCGTCCGCAACCTCGTCCCCGGCCACATCATGCCCGGCACCCGGGTCGTGATCATGACGGAAGACGGGTCGTACGTGGAA
>NZ_JBFUHH010000062.1:0-25517 GCF_056402495.1 Microvirga sp. P4_A5
GTAGGTGTGTAGCGAGGTTGCCAGCGGCTCGCGCATGGGAACTTCGACAATCGTTACATTGATCGCGCGGATCGTCGGCATGGCAGCTGTCCTCTCGTTTCGGGTAGGTAGCGGCCTCGCGAAGAGGCCGCTACGCGTGGGTTATTTCTTCACCGTGACTTCGTCGAGCGGCACCCAGTTCGACGCATGGATGAACACGCCCTCAATCTCCTTGCGCGCCACCACCGAGTTGATGGGGTTGGCGAAGAAGACCGCAGGGGCTTCCTCCATGCTGATCCGGCTGACTTCCTCGTAGAGCTTCGTGCGTTGGCCCTCGTCGTACATCGACCCGGCCTTGATCAAGAGATCGTCGACCTTGTCATTCCGCCAGCGCGACCAGTTGATGGAGTCGTTGGGGCGGATGAACGAGGAGTGCAGGAGCGGGAACAAGATCCCGTCCGGATCGAGCGTGCTGGAGATCCAGCCACCCAGCGCCAAGCCGAAGGTGCCCTTGCCGCGCTCGACGCGGTAGGTGTTCCAGGCCATGGTTTGAATGTCCACGTCGACGCCGATGCGCGAGAGGTCGGACTTCACGAGAGCCGCAGCGTCGCGTGGGGACGGCATGTAGGGACGAGGCGCGGCCCAGGTCACGAGCGTGGTCTTGAAGCCGTTCTCGAGCCCGGCCTCCTTGAGGAGCGCCTTGGCCTTCTCCACGTTGTATTCATAGACCTTGCCGTCCTTCACATGGCCGAACCATTCCTTCGGCAGGATCTGGTCGGCTTTCTCGCCATAGCCGAAGAACACGGCCTTGAAGATCCGGTCCTTGTTGATGGCGTGCGAGACGGCCTGGCGGACCTTCAGGTCCTTGAACGGGCCATTCTCCACATTGATGGAGAGCAGCGACGTTCCGAGACTGACCGACGTGATCAGCTTCAAGTCGGGATCCTGCTCCACTTCGCCAAATTGCGAGAAGGAGATGCCGTAGGCGAGCTGCAGTTCGCCCTTCTTGATGGCGAGCAGGCGGACGTCGTTGTCGGGGATCGTACGCACCACGAGGCGTTGGATATTGGCGGGCTTGCGCCAATAGGCATCGTTGCGCGCGTATTCGGTGAAGTTGTCCTTCTGATAGCGAACGAACTTGAAGGCACCGGAACCGATCGGGTTGTTGCGGAAGTTCTCCGGGTCCTTCGTCACCGCGGTCGGGCTAACAATGTAGGCGACGTAGAAGGCGAGGTTGGTGAGAAGCGTCGGCGACGGCGCGCTCAGCGTCATCTTCACCGTCAGGTCGTCCAACTTCTCGGTCTTCGTCACGGTCGGGAACTTCGCCGGCCACCGGGCGAAGGTCTTGCGGTAGAATGGGTGGTTGGGGTCGCGCTGGCGCTCGAAGGAGAACACCACGGAATCCGCGTTCACCGGGGTGCCATCATGAAACTTCACGCCGGGCCGGAGCTTGAAGGTCCAGGTCAGGCCGTCCTCGGAGGTGGTCCAGGACTCGGCGAGCGCCGGAGCGACCTTGAGAGTTTTGCCCTCATAGCGGACGAGACCGTCAAAGGCATAATCCGCCATCATGATGGCTTCGAAGGATTCCGATTCCGGCGGATCGAAGGAATTGCCGTCGCTTCCGCGGCCGACAATCAGGGTTTGCGCACTCGCCAACGTGGCAGTGCCCATAAGGGCCACCGCCATGATCAGCGAGCGCAGAAGGGACGCATTTTTCATTAAAGTTCTCCTCTGGCATTGCTTTTGAGCATCGTCACAACTGTCCGTCCCGCCTCAGTTGAGGCGGGCGGCCTCTTGATCGACGAGCCGGGTCGCTTCGCGGACTTGGTGGATCACCTGGTTCATTCGACGTTTCAGGCCGACGACGGTGAACTTGTACGCATCCGAATGCGGATCAAGCGTCTTCAGGCTTACTGCCGGCGCGAGGCCTGGCAATGCACGGGAGCCCAGCGCCGGGTCGTGCTCGAAGGGCGAGCAAGCCTGATAGAGGATCGGATTGAGGACGCGAGCGATGCGCAGGAACAGCTTGTTGGCCGCACCCGACTTGCTCTTGTCGGTCAGCCCGCTGGCGCGCTGGTGCAACGCAGAGAGCTTCGTTTGCAGGGCTGTTACCTCGTCGGCCAGTCCCTTCACCGGCAGCACGTCGCCGACCAGCTCTTCGTATTCCCTGAGCGAGTCCAGGTAGTCCTGGGCCGTGACCGCGAGGTCGAAGGGCAGGATGTCGGCTGTGGCGAGACGCAGCAGTATCGACGCGTAGAGCCGCGTGTCCTGGGCCAGAACCTCCGTATCCATCTTGTCGATGGTCTCATGCTCCGAGTGCCACCACCAGGCGCCGCCCGATCCACCCACATTGTGGTCGCGGTTCGGGTCGTCGGGAGTCAGCATGGAGTAAACCGACATCGAGCTCAGGCCGACACCCCAGAAGGACTGGTCGGCGGCGCGGGCGGGTCGCGTCGAGCTCACATACTTGTCGCCGCGCTTGCCGAGAGCGAGCTGGGCGTTGGAGCTCGTCAGAGTCGACCAGCCGGTGATCTCCTCGGTCATGCGCTCGTTGAATTCAGAGATCTCCGCCATTTGGTGGCGCGGCACATATACCGTCGCACCCTTTACGCCCGGCGAATCAATGTTGAAGTACACGATCGCGTTTTCGTGGAGGTCGTGCCAATAGGTGTCGGCGAACCAGGTGGACCCGGAATAGCGGGCATGCGAATGGCCTGGCCACCACGCGAACTTCAGACCATAGCGCAGACGGCCCTCGAACTGCTTCAGGACCCGGGCGAGTTCGAGCACGCAGCTGCCGCCGGTGACGTYGTCGGTCGAGCCGTCGAACCACGAGCAATAATGCGCGCCGACGAGGGAGTAGAGGCTCTCGGAACCTTTTATCTCTGCCACCGGCAGCCGAACCTTGCGCCAGCCTTCGAAACAGTCAGTGACCAGAGTGGCGCGCAGGGCGCCTTTTTCGAGAGCTTCGAGAATCCGTTCCCCGTCGGGCTTGGCAACCGACACCACGTGAATGCGGGGGATCTTGGTGACCTGGTCAAATTCAGGCGTGCCCCAGACCGGGGTGATGATCATTTTGTGGCGCTGCTTGCCGGCAGACATGCAGATCATGCCCGTAGCGCCGGCCGCAGCAGCCGCCAGTGCGTTGTTGGGCGAGGGAAGCTTGCTGACGAGGGCAATCTTGCCGCGTACGTCTTTGCCTTTGTAGTCGGCCTCCGTTCCGGCGCCCACGAAGACGACCTCCGACGTGAAGCCGGAAGCTGGGGTGGAGAGGCCGAACGCGACACCGACGCAAGGCAGTTCGAAGGCCTGCGCGCCGTCGCCGATCGTCAGCTTCGCGGAGCGGGGATAGCTTAGATAAGAATCGAACTCGTGAACGGTGGGTTCGTAGCCGTATTCCCTGAGCTTCTCGACGATGTAGGCACAGGCCTTCTCTTCCTCGGCGGAACCCGACACCTTCTCTCCGAGAGAGCAGAGATATTCCACCGAGTTGTACAGTTCATCTTTCGAGACAATGTCTCGTGCTTCGGCATCGATCGTCGACATCGCTGGTCCTTAATCCTGGGTCGGCCTGCTGCGCACCCGCACGCTGCTCTGGCGCCGAGACTTGGCGCGAAAGCAGTCGATGCGAGCCTCTTCTCGTGTTTACACAGTGAAGTCTAAGTTCACTCGCTGAGATAGGCTTGCAAAATTCTGGCAGATAGTCAATCATCGTTGAGAGCAATTCCGCCGCGACAGAGGTCCGCTTACGTTGAGTCACACGCGCGTTTCTCCGCAGCTCTCCGCAGCGGTTCGTAGCCCCTTCGCCGCAACCTCGGACGAGCCGCTCCTCGATATTCGCGACCTGCGCCTGGTCTTCGATACGTATCGGGGAACGGTAAAAGCGCTTGAGGGTGTCACTTTCTCGGCGCGCGCTGGCGAAGCCGTCGCCATCGTCGGCGAGACCGGCTGTGGGAAGAGCGCAACCGCCCGCGCCATCATGGGCTTCATCGACCCGCCCGCCCGCGTCGAGGGCGGCGAGATCATGCTCGCGGGGCGCAACGTCCTCACCATGTCGGCAAACGAGCTGCGCGAGATGCGAGGGCGTTCGGCATCGTTCGTGTTTCAGGAAGCCAAGAAGGCGCTGGACCCAACGGCGACTGTCGGATCGCAACTCATCGAAGCCGCGCAATGCGCCCTCCAATGCTCAAAGGCCGATGCGCGCAAGGCGGCCGTGAAGGCGCTCGCCAATGTGGGCCTCGCGGATCCCGATCGCATCATGAACAGCTACTCGTTCGAGCTTTCGGGCGGCATGGCACAGCGGGTGATGATCGCCATCGCAATGGTCGGTGGCGCTCAGCTCATCGTTGCGGACGAGCCCACCTCGGCGCTCGACGTGTCGATCCAAGCACAGATCCTCAAGCTCCTCGGAGAAATCCGCAAGCGCACGGGCTCCGCCCTTCTCCTCATCACCCACGATCTCGGCGTGGCGGCGGAGAATTGCGACACGATCAACGTGATGTATGCGGGACGGGTCGTGGAAAGCGGACCGGTCGAAGAGGTCTTCGCCCGCCCAGCCCACCCCTATACGGCGCGCCTCCTCGCAGCCCTGCCATCGCCGAATCGCGACCAGCTCGAGGCTATCCCCGGCACCGTTCCCGACCTGGTGGCCCCGCCGCCAGGCTGCCGCTTCTCCAACCGCTGCGACCGGGCGACCGCCCTGTGCAGTGCGGAGCGACCGCCGGACGTTCCGGTCGGCCCCGGTCACCAGGCAGCCTGCCACTACCCGTTGACGGATGTCACCACCATGCCCCATTCGTACGGAGGCATCGCATGATCATGCACTCCATCTCCAAACCACCCGCCGCTTTCGAGCAGGCGGCCATCGACGTGCGCGACTTGCGCGTCCATTTTCCAGTGCGCGTCGCGGGGCGCTCCACCTACGTGAAAGCCGTGGACGGCGTCAGTCTCAGCGTTCAGCCGAACGAGATGTTCGGAGTCGCCGGAGAATCGGGCTGCGGAAAAAGCACGCTGGCGCGCGTGCTGATCGGCCTCGTCAAGCCGTCCGAAGGTGATGTGCTGCTGGAAGGCCGTGCGATCGGCAAATTCGGCAAGCGCGAATTTGCCTCCAAGATCCAGATGGTGTTCCAGGATCCCTACAGCTCGCTCAATCCGCGGCGTACGGTCGGCGACATCGTCGGAGATCCGCTGGCGGTGCACACCTCGCTCTCCGCGAGCCAGCGGAAGGAGAAGGTCGTCGACTTACTCGAACGCACCGGGCTTGCCGCCTACCACTATGGACGCTACCCGCACGAGTTCTCAGGCGGCCAGCGCCAGCGCGTCGCCATCGCCCGCGCGCTCATCCTCGACCCTGCCTTCATGGTCCTCGACGAACCGACCTCGGCCCTCGACGTGTCTGTGCAGGCGGTGATCCTGAATCTGATCCGGTCGCTCAAGGCCGAACGAGGATTGGGCTGTGTGTTCATCACCCACGACCTCAACCTGATGCGCTTCATGACCGACCGGCTCGGCGTCATGTACCTGGGACGCATGGTTGAGACCGGACGCACCGCCGAGATCTTCGCGCGGCCGCTCCATCCCTATACGCGTGCGCTGGTCGCTGCCACGCCGCAGCCCGACCCGACGCGCGAACGCTCGAACGATGTCCTGCAGGGCGAACTTCCCTCGCCGATAAATCCGCCTACCGGATGTCCGTTTCATACGCGCTGCCCCGTCAAGATCGGACGGGTCTGCGAGACGTTGGTGCCGCAATTAGGACCAACGGACGGACGCCTGGTGGCATGCCACCTTATCAATCCACCGGCCGGATAGCACCCTGCGGGGCGGGCCACAGGTCGCCGCTGTAGATGGATGGCCAGGACGCAACGACGCCGACCCTGTCTTCCGACCAAGCCTCTCGTACTCTTGCGGAGCAAGATCGACTTATGCGCAGCAACATTCTGAGGATCGTGGCCTCACGGCTCGGCAACAGCGTCATTGTCCTGTTCGTCCTCTCCATCCTCATCTTCCTCTTCATGCGTGCGATCCCCGGCGACCCTGTCCTCACCATTCTGGGAGAGAACATCACGAGCACCGAACAATACGAGGCTCTGCGGCGGGAGCTGGGCTTGCACCTGCCCCTTTACCAGCAGTACTTCAACTGGATCACCCTCGTGCTCCAGGGCGATTTCGGCAAGAGCATCACGTCTCAGCAACCGGTTCTCGGCATTGTCGTGGAGAAACTCAAGGCCACTCTGGAACTCGCCCTGCTCGCCGTCCTGATTGGGACCATCATCGGTATGGTGGCCGGCGCCATCTCCGCCGTGAAGCGCGACACCTGGTTCGATTCCGTGGCCACGATCGTCAGCCTGATGGGCATCTCGATGCCCGTGTTCTGGCTCGGCATCATCCTGATCATCACCTTCAGCGTGCAGCTGAACCTCACCCCTACCGGCGGCATGATGTCGTTCGACACGATGATTGATCCTGTCACCGGCTTTCCGCTCCTCGACGCTGTCCTGACCGGGAACTGGAGCGCCGTGAAGGATCTCCTGTCGCACCTCATCCTGCCCGCCCTGACGCTCGGCGTGACACCGGCGGCCCTGATCGCGCGGACGACCCGGGCGAGCATGATCGAAGTGATCAACGAGGATTATGTGAAGGCGGGCCTTGCCCGCGGCCTGACCTATCAGCAGGTGCTGCGCCGTCACGTTCTCAAGAACGCCATGATCCCCGTGGTGACGGTGATCGGCCTCGAGATCGGCGTCTATCTCGGCGGTTCCATCGTGACCGAGACAGTCTTCTCCTGGCCCGGTCTCGGTCGCCAGATGATGGATGCGATCTACTCGCACGATTACCCGATCGTCCAAGGCGCGGTGCTGATCTACGCCTTTCTCATCGTGATCGTGAACCTTCTCGTCGACATCACCTACACGGTCATCGACCCGCGCGTGAAAATCTAGACCCCACCAGCCACCCTCGGCTCACAAACCGGACTTCGAAGGGATCAGACATGGCGATATCCTCTCAAGAAAACGACGTTCTCGGCAGCATCTCGGTGACGGAACCGTGGCGCCTGGTGGAGACCTTCGCCACCCAACCGCGCTGGCGACCCGAGGACGTCAACAAGGCTGCCGACATGATCATCGCCCAAGCCAAGGCTCTTGGGCTTCCTGTAGAAGTGCATACGCCCACGATCTTCCTGTCGATTCCCCACGAAGCATCCGTGGAGATCGACGGACAAACCTTCCGCGGCAAACCGCCGGCCCTTTCCAAGTCGGTCCCTGAGGGGCTGACAGGCACGCTCCTCTACATCAAGGCCAACCCGAAGAACCTGCGCACGTATAGCCGCGATGTGCGCGACGTGTTCGGCGAGAGCTTCACGGATTGGGAGAATTTCAGGAGTCGTATCGCGGGCAAGATTCTGATCACGGAGGGCTTCGGCAACCCGGCCCTGACCTCGCTCGTAGAAGAGATGGGTGCGATCGGCCTCATCGTGATCAATCCCGGCGCCAACATCCATTGGGGCACGTCGAGCCAGATCTGGGGATCGCCGGGGCTCGAAGACCTGTCCCGCAAGCCAAAGATCCCGGTCGTCGCCGTCAACAAGCCCGACGGCGAGCGGATCAAGGCCCTCGCCGATGGCTCGCGCCAGGTCACGATGCGTTCGCGCCTCCAGGAGGGCTGGTTCGAGCAGAAGGTGCCGGTGGTTACCATTCCGGGTGGCGAGGACAAGGACCGCTTCGTTCTCGTCCACGGCCACTATGATTCCTGGGATCTCGGAGTCGGGGACAACGCCACCGGCGATGCGGTCCTGCTCGGCCTCGCCGACGTGCTGCACCGCCACCGAGACAAGCTCCGCCGCAGCGTTCGCATTGCGTGGTGGCCCGGCCATTCCACGGGACGCTACAGCGGCAGCACCTGGTATGCGGATGACTTCGCGCTCGATCTCGACGAGAACTGCGTGGCGCAGGTAAACTGCGATTCGCCCGGCTGCCGTTGGGCGACGAGCTACCACAAGACGACCTGCATGAGTGAGTTGCATGCCTTCATCACCGGCGTGATTGAAGACGTGACAGGCACGAAGCCGGCGTTCATCCGGCCCAAGCGTGCGGGCGACTATTCCTTCTACAACGTGGGCATCAGCAGCTATTTCATGCTCACCTCGACGATGCCCGACGACCTCTTGGAGGAAAAGGGCTATTACGAAGTCTCCGGCTGCGGCGGCAACATCGCTTGGCATACGGAAGACGACACGATGGAAATCGCCGACAAGGGCATTCTCGAGACCGATCTCAAGATCTACGCCCTCTCGGTTTTGCGGCACGCCTCCGCGGAGATTCTGCCGGTCGACTGGCGCGCGACCGCGGCCGAATTCCAAGCGACCCTGAAGCGCTTCAAGACCGCGACGGGCAGTCGTTTCGATTGGTCGAAGGTCGACGCGGCGACCCAGGGCCTCGTCGACAGCCTGAAGGAGCTTTATGCCGACATCGAAGCCGGCAGAATCCCGGCGMGGACAGCCAATGACGGGTTGATGAAGTTGGCGCGGATCCTGGTGCCGATCAATTACACGCGCACGCAGCGCTTCGCGCAGGATCCCGCGATAGCGTGCCCTGCCCTGCCCGGATTGAGCGTCGCCACCGAGCTGGAGCGCCCCATGGGCGATATCACCCATCATGTRCTGACCGACCTGATGCGGGGCGCCAACCGCTACATCGCCGCGCTGCGAGAGGCGCAGGCAGTCATCTCGGAGATCCGCAAATGAGCGCCCTCGACCGCAAGCCCATTCGCCTGCTCTACCAGATGACCACGGCGAAGCAGAAGACGGAACTCGGCATGGTCGAGGTCGAGCGCCGCCACGCCTTCCTGCGCAATCTGGTCGAGCCTGCTACGACGGTCGATATCGGCGTACCCTCGCGCGGCCCCGGCTCGATCGAATCGCGTTACGATTCGGCCATGGCCGTTCCGTTGCTGCTCGAGGCAGTGATGAAGGCGGAGGCTGATGGCTACGACGCCGTGATCATCTCCTGCTTTGGCGATCCCGGCCTCGATGCCTGCCGGGAGATCGTCTCGATTCCGGTCGTCTCGTCGGGACAAGCCTCCATGCATGTGGCGGCGCAGCTCGGTGCGCGCTTCTCGATCATCTCGCCGAAGGAGGGAGCGGGCAGCCGCGTTCTCGAGAACCCCCGCAAATACGGGTTCATCCTGAACTATGCTTCAACCCGCGGCGCAGGGCTCTCGGTGATGGATCTCGCACGGGACCGCCAGCGGACGCTCGACCGCCTGGCGGAGGTCGGCGCAAGGGCGGTGGCCGAGGACGGCGCCGACACTCTCATCCTCGGCTGCATGAGCATGGCGTTCCACGATATATCGCGCGAGCTGCAGGACCGCATCGGTGTGCCGGTGGTCAATCCGGTTCCGGCGTCGCTCGCCCTTGCCGAGCTCCTGGTTCGGGCCGGCCTGCGGCAGAGCCGCAAGGCCTATCCGAAGCCCGACAGGATGGAGATCCTCTGAGAGGCGATTGGCCGGCCGGCAAAGCCGGCCGTCACGCTTCGCCGACTGCGATGAGAACCTTCCCAGCGAAACGGCCCGATTCCAGGAGATCGTGGGCCTGAGCGGTCTCGGCGAGGGGAAACACTTTCACCTCGGGATGGCGCAGGAGATCGCGCTGCATCAGCACGTTGATGTCGCGAGCCGCGGCCGCGCGGCGGTTCTCGGGTAAATTCTTGCCTTGGATGAAATGGATGGTCACGCCTTTTCGCGCGAAGGCATAATAGGGCAACTTCGGCTCCGTATCCTTCGTCGAGGAATAAGACGCGATGATGCCGTTCTCGCGGATGATGGCGTGATCGGCTTCGAGGTTGGCGCCAAAATCGACCTCGAGGATCCGATCGATCCCGTTGGTACCGGCAAGGGCCTTTGCTCGTTCGACCACATTCTCGTGACGGTAGTCGATCACCTCGTCCGCCCCCAGATTCCGCGCCAGCGCGGCCTTCTCCTCGGAGCTTACGGTCGTGATGACCCGCGCGCCGTTCCAGCGCGCGAACTGGATCGCGTATTGCGAGACGGCGCCCGCGCCGCCCTGAATGAGAATCACCTGTCCGGTCACAGGCCCGTCGCAGAACAACGCCGTATGGGCGGTGATGGCCGGCACCCCGAGTGCGGCACCGATGTCGAAGGACGTGTTGTCAGGCAACCGCACAGCGTGAATGCTCGGGACGACTGCAAACTCGGCAGCCGTTCCGCTGCCCTTGCGGCTCAAATCGGCCCGGAACAACCAGACACGCTCGCCGATCCGACTTGTCGGAACACCCGGCCCGACCGCAGCGATCACGCCGGCGCCATCGGAATGGGGCACGACCCGCGTCGCTGGGATCGGCTGACCCGTCCAGCCCGACCGGTTCTTCGTATCGTGCGGATTGGCGCCGGAGCGGACGATGCGCACGCTGACCTCGCCAATTCCGGGCACCGGCTCATCAAGGTCGCCGTAAATCAGAACATCCTGTGCGGGACCCTGCCGTTCGTACCATACAGCCTTCATCAACCGATCTCCTGCACCACATAATAAAAATATTGTTTATCTGTTGAAACTACAAATACAAACATGATTTACAATTGAAGGGTTTCGAGATGTTATGCTATGAAGTTGCACAGACAGAAACTGATTTTGAGCTCAAGGGTTTGACCGACAGCCACCACGGCCCGTCCGCCCTTGCTTGACTGCGATCACCCTCTCAACCAGCTGCCGGCGCGGCCCCAGGCGCGGGGACAGGACAGAACTGATGGATTACACAATTACCGCCGTCGACCGGTCGTTACGGGTTCTTGAGGCCTTGGCCGAACATCCCGGGCTTAGCGTCACGGACATCGCCGCCCTCACCGGCAACACCCGCAGCCTTGTCTTCCGCATCATCTTTACCCTCGAGCAGCGGGGTTACGTGATCAAGGATCCGGTGCGCCGCACCTACACGGTCGGCTATCGGCCGCTTTATCTCGCGGCTCATGCGCAGGACCAACTGCACGTCTTGCGCGCGGCGGCTCCCTACCTCGACGAGCTGGCGGCCAAATGCGAAGACAACATCAACATGCTCGTGCGCGACGGCACCACCAGTGTCTGCATTTATGCCCGGCGGGTTTCCAACCAGGGCCAGCTCTATGCCCAGGTCGGGCGACGCGTACCGCTCCATGTAGGCGGCGGCCCCAAAGTCCTCCTCGCTTTCGCGCCCCCGGAGGTGCAGCAGGAGGTACTTGACGCTCCCCTCGAAACTTTCACTCCCAAGACGGTGGTGGACCAGGCAGCCCTGAAGGCGGTGCTGGCGGGGATTCGGCAGAGCGGCATGAGCGAGAGCCACGGGGAGATAGACCTCGATGCCTTCTCCGTGGGCGGGGCCGTGTTTCACCCCAACGGCGAAGTCATCGCCGCTCTGAGCATTGCCGGTCCGTCCGTTCGCTTCAAAGCCGCGGGCGCGGAGTTCTACCGGCGCCTGGTGCACGACACCTCGCTCCAGATTTCCAAAGCCATGGGCTGGCGGCAGAAGCTCAGTGCGGTGGTTTAAGCGCCGCCCGCGTCACCCGACCGTTGGCGTGGCAAGTCGACCGTCATTCATGTCCCAAATGCCGTCGGATCAGGCGTGTGGGCCCTTTCGTTTAGGGCCCCTCCCCCTGCCCCCATCGCTCGAACCATTGTCGCGCACGATCAAGCAGGCTTTCCACCCCAGCTCGGCGAGTTGCCGGATCATCGCGACCTGCGAGACGAAGGCCTTTGCGTTGATCCGCAAGCCTGATCGWGGTGATGCTGGTGGCGGAGGTGGCGCGCTCAAGGTCTAATTGCGGGGCGGGCTTGCGGCTCCCTGGCGTTGGTGCGCTGGACAAACGCAAAAAGCCGGACCCTTTCGGATCCGGCTTTTGCTAGTTCACATTTAAAGATGGTTGCGGGGACCTGAAACCACCGAGAATTGACAACTTGAGACTTAATAGTTGCGAACCCGCAACCATCTCGAATTGCGGCTCATGTGGACAAGCCTACCCCCGCATGCCGAGAGCACCGCTTTGGATCCGGTGCCGGAGGAGACCGAGCTCATGCCCTTGGTGAGACGGGCTCGGACACCGCGACGTCCTGCTGGCATAGTCGTGGGGTGAGCCGTTGATTGAGGCCCCGGCTCTTTTATAAAAACCGGACCGAAACCTCACCAAGCGTGCCGAGGCTGGCGAGAACCTTATCCCCGCGCTCGACTCCAAGCGGAATCATGCAAGTGCCGGTCGTGACCACCTATCCGGCCTTCAGCGTGATGCCGAGTTGCGACAGCTCGTTCGCAAGCCAGGTCAAGTCGAGGCGGGGGTCGTGCAGTACATTGGCGCCCTTGCCTAGCGCTCGATTCTGCCGATCACACGACCCACGGCAGTATGTCCGGCGAGATCCATCTCGCGCCAAAGAGGCCGTCGATCACCGGCGTCGCGAGGATGTCATCGACGGCAGCCAGGGCCCCTCCCGGCCTTGGCCATCGCCACAGCGAGCGAGAACGCGTTGCCGCCAAGCCCCGCCATCTTCTTGACTTCGGAGATCAGGATGGCGGACAGGTATCACGTGGGTCTCCGATCTGCTTTCGCCGGCGGAGGCCCCGCGCGCCTCCGACAGCTCGTGAGCACCGAGCTTTCCTGCTGGGCCCCTGTTCGCTCTGCCGGTCACCGCCTGTCCACGGATCAGTCGTCTGTTTTCGCGGGGCAAGGTCGTGACATCGGGGTATTCAAAGGCTGATGCTTATCGCTGCGGGCCCATGAGGGCGAATGAATGTTCGGCACAAAACACGTGGCCATGCAGATTGGCGATCCACTGACGGCCAGAGGTTGTCACGTTCAGGTAGCCCAAGGCTTCTTTGAGGTGGGGCGAGACGCTGGTCCAGTAGAAGTCAGGGTAGCGCTCGACCATGTCTGCTGGTGAGGCATAGCCCAGCTGGCGATTCAGCCCGACTTCCTCGAACTCATAATAGAGAGCGTTCGCCTTCTTCAGATAGAGCGGATCGCCGAGCTGCCCGATCAGATCGGCCGCCTGCACCAGCCGACCCTCCCGGGTATCAGGTCCGTCATCCGGCTCACGACACACCGGAAAGCGCGTAAACTCCACCGCCCAGCTCACCCGGGCGGAATCAATGACCGGCGAATGTCCCAATCGCTCCGCGACAAAGATTTTGGAGCGATCAACGTGGTAAGGGGCCAGCGCCGCATCCGAGGATCCTCGTGGCAATCCTACCGCCCGCCCGCTCGCGTCCACCACGAAGCTATTCTCGTGATCGCCCTTCAGGACGCCTCGGACATACCCGATATCGTGCAACAGACAGGCAATGATCAGGTGAGCGTAGTCGTCGGGTTCGATGCGCTCGGTGAGCGTTCGGCCACGCAGGATGTCGCGCCCGACCAAGGTTACCAGAAAGGTATGCTCCACATTATGGTAGAGCGCATCGCTCTTTCCGAGACACTCGAGGGCAATGCGCGCAATCCCGTCAAGCCGCTCGGCATGCTCGTGATGTGATGAGCCGAACATGCGTCTCACATCCTCGGCCAGGAGCTTGCCCAGCGTATCGGCGGCCATTTCGGGCATTGTTATCATCGCTGTCGCGCCTCGATAGCCGAAAGCATCCATGCCGATCGTTAATCGCTCCGAGCATAACATCTTCGGTCCCGCACCACGATGCCCGACAAGCGCAGTGGTCGGCGCGGTGGGTGCTGCTCCTGCGGCTGCGGCCGCCTACCCAGGGCGAGTATTGGCATAGCTCTATAGGAGAATTGCTGGGTAAGGCTGCATGTAAGGCCATGCTGGTGACGACTGGTCGCCGTGTTGGCGGATGATTAGTGTACAAGTATCGCGCAGTGCTCATAGGTCCGACTTATGATTTTGATCGAAAACCCGCCGGTTAACTTTGCCGCCAGCGTATTTATTGGCCGACCGACGTCTGAATGATAGCGTCTTGTAATGACGGCTCATCTGACGCTACCGGGCGGGAGTCCAAATGGGGCGGGGAAAACAACGCTTTTCAGTATGATTTCCGGCTTCCTTGAGCCGAGCGAAGGTCGTGTCTTCTTCGAAGACCAGGAGATTACGGGTTTGCCGCCCGAGCGGGTTGCGGCGCGCGGACTTATTCGAACCTTTCAGCTGGTTCAGCTCTTCCAGAACCTGACAACGCTGGAGAATGTTAAGATTGGAAAGCATCTGAGGACGAAAGCAGGACTGGCGGCAGCGGTGATGCGGCCGGGCTGGGCTCGCCGTGAGGAGCGGGAAGTCGAACAGACTGCGCGTGAGCTGCTGGATTTTGTGGGATTGAGCTCTCAAGCGGAGACCTCAGCATCCGTGCTCCCCTATGGCCAGCAGCGGCTTCTTGAGATTGCACGTGCGTTGGCGACAGGCCGGACTGCTTTATGCGGTGGAGCATCGCGTGGACGTCCCGCTGCCCTCTCACCGAGACACCCTACTCATCGTCTCCAAGCCATCGGTTCAGCACGGACGATCATCGTGGAGGGATGGGCACCCGGTCTGGGAGCGGGAACCGGAAGCCTCAGGGCTGCGGATCATGCCCCGTCCGGAGAGACTAGCTTGACCGTTGGAGACAGCGGCTGAACCTTTTAGGACACCTCGCTGTCTGCGACAGAGTTTCACCCGTTTCCCGGCGACCCTATGGCGGCATTTCGGTCATCTCTGGCCGCGTATCGCCGATTGGACGGTCGGGGCTGTTGCCGAAGCGCGATGACGTGGGCCTCACGCCATGATGCGCAGGCTCCGGACAGGGCGAATGCGCGACCCGATGAACGCTCCCAAAGCCCGTCTGGCGCGGTGCAGGGAGTTCATGGGCATCCTCTTCTTGCGCTGTCCCTGCTCCGCCATCAGGCGGGCTTGCCTGGATCCGCTCAATGAGGGAGCACCCAAACTTCGATGTCCTCTTCGTAATCCGACTCCATGCGGCGATTCTCCATGGTAGTCCGGAGCCCCTCGATCGCACGGGCCGTCACGAGGCGTAGCCGCGTTTTCTGGTCGGGCGTGAGGCTCTGGTAAAGCGGCTGCCAGGCATCGGCGAGCTTCCTCAGGCCCGTCGCACGGTCCGCCAGGACATCGGCGCGCTGGCGGTAAAGCTGCACTGGATCGACGTCGCGTTGCTGGTCCATGCGCTCTCCCAATGCGGCCAGTCGGCGGGAGCGCGTCTCGGCCCTGGCGCGGATCGCCTCCTCCACGGCCGGCCAGAGTTTCTCCTGCTCCGGCGTGAGTTGCAGCGCGGCCTTGATCACCCCGACCCGAATGTCGGTCAGCATCTTGAACTCGGCCTGGCTCAGCCGTCCGCTTTCAGGCGTGCCGCCCGGGCCGGAGCTGGCTTGCTGTGCATGGGCCACTGGCGCGCCAACGATGAACATGGCCGCCACGACGCCGATCATTCCCTTCCGCATTCCGGTCTCCTGCTGGTTCTGTCGATCGTCAGTCTATGAACCGGACCGTGGCATGCTTGATACCTTGGGACTTCCCGTTGGCAATTTGGGACATGGATGAAGCCGTGCCCTGGCCGTGCCGTTGCTCCATTCCCGGATTTTGGATGGCTGCGGACCTTTTGGCCCATCCGTCGACGGAGCTGTCGCCGCGATATGCAGGGACCCCGAGGGCCTGGGTCAAAAAATGCCAAGTGATTGTCCCAACCCGACAAGCAGGTGCTCCGGGGGCGGACCATGATGGCGCGTCCGGCACGCTCTGGGAATGGGAGGAGTGTCATGCCTCACTTTTTCTTTCACATCAGGAGTGCACGCCAGGAACTGAGCCGCGACGAACTCGGGCTCGACTTTCCTGACGTGGAGACCGCCTACCGCAAGACGTTCTGCGCAGCCAGGGACATCATGGCCGTGTTCGCGGCGTGCGGCCAGCATCCCCGCGACTACACCATTGAGGTCGTGGATGCTGCGGACGAACTGATCTTCAGGCTTCCATTCTCTGAGTCCCTCGACCCTCGGGGTCATCGCCTCACCGGGCGCTTCCGCCAGTGACGCTGATCGATGACACAGTCCAATACCATAACGAAGAGGCTCATTGTCGGCATCGGACCCAGGCGCGTCGGGAGAGCCAGGCGGACCCTTTTTTTGTCACGGTCTACGACCGGACCTACAAGGTCGATCCGCGCTTTCCGGCCAACGAGCCGAAGGGACCGAAGCCGCAGGACGTCATGCAGGTCCTGCGAAGTCCCACTGCTCGCCAGTGACAAAGTTCGGGACCGGATGGTTCTCAGGCGCCGCACAACACAGATCCGGGTGCCACTTGTGCCGAAATAGGTTGTACCGCAATTCGATGGCCTCGTTTGCTCGATTGGCCGCGATCGGATGGCTCTTCATCGACTGTTCGCCCCTGGTCGTTGCCGTGTTGGGATGACACGCTTAGCGACTCGTGCGAGCTCGGCTGCCCGTCGCGGTGGTGCTTCGCCCGCCAAGCCGTCGGGGTCTCGCCGGACCAGCGCCGGAACGCCCGCGTAAAGGCGCTCGCTTCCGAATAGTCGAGGGCCGCCGCAATCTGGCCGAGGGGCACCTCGGTGTCCCTCAGCAGTTGACGCGCAAGCTCGAACCGGATCTCGTTCGTGATATTCCTGTACCCTGCGCCACCGTCTTTCAGGCGGCGGCTCAGGGTGCGGCGGTGGATTGTCAGCAGATCGGCGATGTCATCGGCCGAACAACGGTCGCTCGTCAGCCGCACGCGCAGCAACCGGCGGATGTCGTCAGAGAATTCGCAGCCCTGAACGCCCTTGAGCTGCTTGATCCGCTCCTCCAGCATGGCCCGCAGCAGGGGATCGGCGCCAGCGATATGATGCTCCAGGCAGCGGCTCGGAAACACCAGTGCGGCCATGTCCTGATCGAACCTGACCGGCGCCCGGAAATGCCGCCGATAGGGCTCCGTATCCGCCGGCTGGCCGCGGGGCAGCAGCACCTCCGACGGCGCCCAGTCCGCCCCAAGCAGGGCCCGGATGGCGTTGATTGCACAGGCGATGGAGCCGTCAGTGATCTGATCCGCGCTTTCCATCCCGGGCTGATAGACGGCGTGGCTGAAAACGACCGTGTCTCCGGCCACGTCGAGCGACGGGACGATGACCCGGTCCTRCACGCTGAGATGGGCCACCAGACCGCGCAACGCATCCCCGAAGGTCTCCGAGTGAAGCATCAGGCGGCCCACCAGCCCCAGCGACAGGATCGTCGCCCGACGGCCGACCAGGAGACCGAAATGCCGGCACTGGGTCCGCGCTACGCTCAAGGCGCACAGCCGGCCGAGAGCCCGGTACGGGATCAGGTTGGCGCCATCCTCGAACAGACGCGGGTCGAGCCCTGCGGCCTTGATGATCGGATCGGGATCAAGGCCGAACTCGCGCAGGGTCGGCGCGATCTCCTTGGCCACGCCGAGTTGGACGTACCCAGCCGGCAGCGCGCGCGTCGGTGCTGCCGTGGTAAGGGACTGTGTCGCTCGAGAAGGCGCTCGGCCACGCCTCAGGCCCAATGGAATGTCAGCAACCTCTGGCATAGGGATCTCCTGAACCGGTATTAGCGTCGGCGGATGCCTCGCCGAGGTCGTCCGACCATAGGCAGGACGTCATTCCACTGAGGCTCAAGGCAGGCAGAGCTGGCCAGGCCTTGGCGTGTGCTCGAACCGGCGCCTCGGCCGCGGCAGGAGGCGAGACCAGCGCAGCACCCGGTGAAGGCTGGGGTTTCTCGCTCATCACGACTGCCGAGCCGCAAAAAAGCCCGAGCAAAGCGAGGACGACCGATGCGCGCATGATGCTCGCACGCCGTTGCCGCCTGCGATCCCCACACGGCAACGGCCGGACGGACGAAGATCCGGGGCTCACCAGGCCAGGAACCCTTCCCGGGAGGCCGGTCTCGGCGCAGTTAAGTCTCGATGCATAACGGTCGAAGACTGGCATGGGGTGCCCCTGTCCGCGGTTCGTCCCTGATGGCTTAGCGAGTGACGTCTGGTCTGCGACGCCTGAACGCAACAAGAGCGGCGACTGTCGGAACTGCATCGTCGGTAGTGGGCTACCCAAAACCAGGCGGGATGCTTTATGGTGCGACGCTACAATGCTCGGGATTGCCTGCGCTATTGTCCTGAGGCACACTGACCTTGAGGACACTGTCCTCAGGGACAATACGGTTCCTTCCGCGTAGCGGGTCGGAATGGGAGTGACGCCCGTGTCAGCCGTCGTGCACATCGTCGATGACGATGAGTCGTTCCGCACCGCAACCCAGCGTCTTTTGCGCGCCTCTGGCTATGCTGTTGAGACCCATGAGTCGGCGGAACAGTTGCTACAGCGACTGCCGGACGATGCCGGTCCGAGCTGTATCCTACTCGACATCAGGATCCCTGGCCTGAGCGGGCCGGACTTGCAGGAGCGGCTGTCCGCCCTGGGCTCGCACCTGCCCATCATCTTCCTGACAGGACATGCCGACGTCCCCACCACCGTCAAGGTCATGAAGGCGGGCGCGGACGATCTGCTGACCAAGCCGGTCACGAAGGACGAGTTGATCGCCGCTCTCGAGCGTGCGATGGCCCGCAGCCGCGCAGGGCGGGAGAAGAACCAGCAGCTCCATTCACTGCGGAGGCTGGTGGACAGCCTGACGCCTCGTGAGAGACAGGTATTTGAACGCGTCGCTCGGGGAAAGATGAACAAGGAAATTGGGCGCGAGCTTGGGGCGACAGAGCGGACGATCAAGGCCCATCGCAGCAACATCATGGACAAGTTACAAATTGCGTCCGCCGCCGAGCTTGTGCTGATTGCGGAGCGCCTTGGCATTCTGGCCGAGCAGCCAGCCGGGATCGGACGATAACACCACGCCAGCAAAGCCAACCCTGTCCTGGCCACCCAATACTGTCCTCAGGGACAATAGGCATAGCCACCGGATCCTGCACAATGGGCGCGAGAAACAACAGCGGTTGACAATCTTGAATGTACTCTCCTCAGAGGTCACCCATGCTTTGACTGGCCCGGCCATGCGATCTTCAACCACGGTCACGCGCCATCTAGTCATCGTTGTCGACGATGACCCGAGTATCCTCAGGGCGGTGCAGCGGGTGTTGCAGCTCCACGGTTTCGAGACCGAGGTCTTCAACAGCGTCGAAGGCTTTCTTGAGGGCGCGCACCTGGACGAGGCCGCCTGCCTCGTGCTGGACGTTCATTTGCAGCACATGTCTGGAATCGAGCTGCGGCGTCAGTTGACGCGTTCTGGCCATTCGCCCCCGGTCATCTTTATCACTGCGGTGGAGAGCGAGACCACGCACAAGGCGGCTCTGGAAGCGGGTTGTGTCGCGTATCTGCACAAGCCATTCTCTTCTGACCTCCTGATTGAAGCTATCAAAACAATCATCGGAAAAGACCGAGAGTGCTGAGCCACTTGGTGAGAGGATGCATGGACGCCGGCTACTGCATATTCGACCGTGCGCTCTTAGAAAGAGGCAGGCTCACGTGAAACACTGCACCGCTGTTATAGCTTTCCGCTGATATCTTGCCGCCGTGCGTTTCAACGATGGTATGAACAATGCACAGCCCCATACCCATGCCCTCTTGTTTCGTGGTAAAGAATGGCTCGAACAGCCGATTGAGGCGATCCGACGGTATTCCAGGCCCGGTATCGCGGATCGAGACATGCGCCAGTCCGTCCGACGCCCATGATGTGCAGGCAATCTCACGCACCCCGTTCGACATATCTGCAACTGCATCGATCCCGTTGACGATAAGATTCAAAATTACCTGTTGGAGCTGGACGCGGTCTCCGGTTACGAGCAATCGATGGGGAGCGAGCTTTCTGTCCAGCGTCACGTCATGAGCTGCAGCCAGCGCGGACAGGATCCTGAACACCTCGCTGACTACCTCGTTGAGGTCGACCTCCTGCGAGTCGAAAGCGCCTCGCGTAAGCAGACGCCGCAAGCGCTTGATCACGTCGCTCGCCCGTTGATCGTCGCGTTTGATATCCTCGATGATCGACTTGATTTCCTGCAGGTTCGGCGACGGGGAGTCGATGATCAAAGTGGCAGCCTCCGCGTTGTTGAGGATGGCCCCGAGCGGCTGATTGAGTTCGTGCGCAATTGAGGCCGACAACTGCCCGGCAGTCGTTTGCCGGTTCATGTGCGCCAGCTCTACCATTCTCTGCCTAGATGCCATTTCCGCCGAATGACGGCGCTGCCGCTCGAGCAGAAGCAGCGCAATGAGAACGGCTTGAAGAAAGAGTACAGTGCCTGCGGTTAGAATCTGCCAGCGGTATGTTTCCCACGACGTCGGTGGCTTGAAGAAAATCGTGCTACCCGGCGGAAGATCGCTCTCGCTGATTCCCCAGCGCTGCATTTCTCGCCAGTCGTATTTCGGCGATGCAAGTTGAAGGGGTGGCGTCTTGATGTCGCCAGCCTTCTCGCCGTCAAGGATGCGAACAGCGGCCGCCGCAGTCGTCTTGGCTATCTCAGCCATCGACTGCATTGGACCACCGAGAATTCCGTCGCCGAAATAGGCATCATCGTGCGTGACAGTGGGTGCGTTCGCTGCGGCAGTGAGCCGTGTCAGGGCGTTTGGGCCTTCATGTGTTACACCAGCTGCATCGACGTTCATCAGTAGCCAGAATATGGCGTTATTGGTTGGAAGCTTGGCTGCATCCTTTAGAATATCTTCGAACGACAGCTCGCTATACCATTTAAACTCGACGCGCCCGCTCAATGGTGCGATTTCCCGCTGCGTCAGCTCTTGCCAGATCCTTTCGTTGGAGGAAGTCCCATTCACGATGGCGATGGTCTTGGTGAGGGGTAGTACTCGAAGGATGTGTTCGAAAAGCGAGCGGATGTCGTTGTGAGACGCCACCACAGTATCGTTCTCGGTTAGCTTACTGTAGTCAACGCGGACATGCTGCACAACCGTGAACACCATCGGCGTTCCCGGAAATAGACGCTGGCGATACTGCTGGACAAAGTTAGCGGCGGGCGCGCCGATGGCGACGATGAGGTGGGGGGGCTTGTCTGCATAGAGCGCCTGAAGGTAATTGACGAACGGACCCTCTGACTTGTCACCATCCAGGCGGGCACTCACAAGCGAGTGGTCGTGAATCTCTACCCGCCTCTGCCGGCTTATTTCAGTGCGAATGAATTGCGCGTGATCAGTCCATGGTTTGAAGCGAAGGCCGAATGAATGAAGCATTAAGACCCGTTTGGGCTCTCCATCTGCCCGACTGCTCGTCAGCGTCGCAAGATTGATTACCATGGCGAGCGAAATGACAACGGACAGCGCAAGAAAACACCGCGTTGGTAAGGCTATCTGCCATGAGCGCATCGTCGTCCCACCCAAATGCTCAACGGCGGTACTGGAGGATCGTAGCAGCAAGGCTGGGTGACGAATAGAGACACAAGACGTGCACACGGACAGCTTGGGACCGCGACCGTCCAATGGGTCTCGCGCCGCTCTCGCCCCTAGCATATGAGGCCGCAATCCCTGCGCGCTCGCACAGGGCAGGTCCTGGTCGACTGCTCGAGCTGATCAAGTTCTTAGCGAGAGGTGATGCCGGCATGATTAACCAACGGCRGCGACTTTCGAGACGAAGTCGTTCCCAGCGGCCTTCGTCCAGCGCATCCCGCTACCAATGACGAAACGGAACCCGGCTGAGAGTTGGGCGGATATCGGGATTTGTGAAACGAGGTCATTATTCTAAAAGATCATCTTCCTACAATTGTATCTATATTACACTTTTGGACCGGAGCGACACGACCTTGCAACTGAGGTTATAGGGCCTCCCGCGTGACGAATGCACTCAGCAGGCCCATCACGGCCCCACGCCCGTAGACTGCCACCTCGACGGTGCTGCCATCGTTCAGGACATTCACGAGCGAAATCACGGCACTATGCGGGAAGTAGGCGTAGTGGATGATCTCACCAGGCTCATAGAGCACCGCCCGCGGGTCAGTTCAACGAACTCAAGGTGCGGCCTCAGCGTGGCCAGGTCCTCCAACTCCAGAGCGCTGAGAAGCCAGTTCTTGCGATGATCAGGTTCCGGGTCTCTGGGCATGCAACACCGTCAGTTCGGCCCGACAACGCCGACAAGGCCAGATTGGATCAGGCGACACGTCCGAGAAGCTTAGCGGTATGGGGTCCCGGGTGACGTTCCCAAAGCCGTTAGCCGCGGCTTCAGCTGGAGACGCGCCGCTCATTCGGCTTCTGCTGGGTCGTGCCAATGGTCTATCAAGTTCGCCGACCAGAGCCACTTCACCCGTGTCTTCGCGCGGATGATGCAGGCATCGCCAAGCGAATGGCGGCGATCGTACTCTGCCTTGGTTGTGCGGCCTGAGCGATAGCACCCTTGCGATGCTTACCTTTGATTCCTGCGTTCACACGGGAAGCAGGGAATGTCTGCTTGGGGTCAAACTTTCACGTTTCGGCTGCTCAACCGACGTCAGCTCATGAGCGCCAAAGCGGACCAAGCTCTTTGGTCCGTAGAGTGCCAGAAGGCGACCTTCCGCGTTCACCAACGGAAGCCTTTTATGGAATGGAGCTGCCAGTATCCTTCAAGATTTGCAAAGCCCCTTCCACGCGACTGCGGGCCTCCTTAGGCAACGGCAGGATCGGGCGCGGCGGCTCGATCCTGGCGAACCCCAGAAGGGCTGTCATCACGTACATCACGCGAAAGCTGCCGAATGCCCTGAACAGTTCCCAGAGGGGTTGAAAGGCATCGTTGATGCGGGCAGCCTCTGGGTGATCGCCCGCTTGCGCCGCGCGTGTGAGGGCCAGCGCCGGAGCGGGCAGCAGGCCCGCAACCACGCTGTACCAGGCGTCACAGCCAGCCAGCAGCGCGTCGGCGGCGCCCCAATCCCCACTGTAGCCGATGGCGAAGCCGTCAGGGGTCATCGCGCGCAGCCGCTCCATCTCGCCGCTGAAGTCACCATTCATCGGCAGCGGCATCTTCACCGCCGACACGTTGGGGAGTTTGGCCAGACGGGCAATCAGGTCATCGCTGAAGGTGAATTTCGTCGTGCTCGGATTGTTGTAGATGCACAAGGGCAGCTCACCCGCCTCGGCCACGGCCGAGAAGTGCTGGAACACCTCTTCGTCGGTCAGGGGCGTATAGGCCATCGGGGCGAGCAGCAGGCCATCAACCCCTGCCGCCTTGGCATCTCGGGCGAGCGTCTCGGCCTCGTCGGTCCGGAGCGCGCCCACGCCGACGATGATCGGGATCTTGCCACCGACGCACTGCACTGCCACCCGGACCGCATGCTGGCGTGCCTCCCGGCTCAGGTAGGCATAGCCGCCGGTGCTGCCGAGCAGGCCGATGGAATCCGCCCCTGCCGCCTGGATGCGCCCGAGGAAACGGCCCAGCACGTCGGCTTGCAGATCCCCTGCGGCATCGGTCGGCGTCAGGGGAAAGGCCGAAAGGCCGCTGAACAGTCTCAGAGTCTCCTGTGTGGTCATCATGTGCGGGCCAGAAGCAGGCGCAGTCCTGCAAAACCGAAGACAATGGAGAGGGCGCCCTCGATCCAGCGGCGGGCGCGCCGGTACAGGCGCACCATCGGCGTGGTCGAGAACAGGACGGCATAGCCGCAAAAGATCGTCACGCTCAGCACTGCGCATCCACCAAGGATCACGGCAACGCCCTGCCAGGATGCATCGGAGCCAAGACCAAGCGTTACCAAGGCGATCCATGCCAGAACGGACTACGGGTTGCCGAGGTGCATCAATAGCCCCTGCCTGTCCAGCGCCGTCCTGGATGAAGCGGGCGTAGGTCCTGCCGTGGCTTGCTCTTCCGAGATTAAGGCGGCTCGTCCGGCCCTGAAGGCGAGAAGCAAGAGGTTCGCCGCCGCATCGGCTTTATCTAAGGTGATCTGGGTGGTGATCCCGGAGCTGGCCCGCCAGATCCACTTCCAGGCGGCATCGCCGTGCGCGACCGCTCCAGCAAAGTCGTGGCGGCGTCCACGCAGGCCCTCATGGTATCCCTCGGGTCACATCGCACGGCAAGGGTCGCGTCGCCGGAGCGAAGGAGAAAGCCTGCGCCGCGTGATGGTCCGCCCCGTCCCATTCCGCCACCGTCAAGCCCGCTCAGGAGATCGTCGAGGTCACGATCCCGGCTACTGTAGGACGACCCGCGATCGCCGGCATCGTCCGAACTTTGGCTGAAGGCAGGCAGCGCGATCAACATCAGTCCGGCCGCCGCAAGAAATGCTTTCTTCATGTCGTTCCTCCCATTGGTTGGGTTCGGGGCCGGATCAGTCGCGGCAGACGCGCCGACGCACGACGACCAGGAGACTGCCGTCCTGGTTCCGCAGGCTGCGGGTGAGGAGGTAGCAGTCGCCGCCTTCCCCTCGCGCGGCCAGGCGCTCCCGCAGGCGACCGCGCAGGCCGCCACCATCGCCCTCATCGTCCCCTCGCGACGCCAACCGCTCGAGCAGGCGCTCGCGCAAGCCGCCGCCATCGCCATCATCGTCCCCTCGCGACGCCAACCGTTCGCGCAGGCGCTCCCGCAGCCGCGGATGGTCCCGCAGGAAATCCACGAGTTCGCTGCGACGATCCTGGCGCTCCTGGAGCAAGTCCACGAGTTCGTCGCGCCTGTCCCGGCGGTCCTGGATCAAATCCATGAGCATGTCGCGGCGATCGCCGCGCTCCTGGACCCAGCTCCGAAGAAGGTCGCGCAAGCGGCCGCCGCCGATGTCGGAATCGTCCGCGCCCCACCTGTCCTCCTGGGCGGCCGCGGGAGTGATCGTTGTTAGAAGGAGAGTGGGCGAGGCAACGAGGCTGAACGCCGCTATCGCCAGAACCGGTAATCGGGTCATGATGCGTCTCCAGTTGGGGGGCGGAAATAGTGTCAACTCGCACGTTCGTCCGCGTCGTCCTGCAAGCCTCCCCGTCTCAAGCGACCCCCAAGAGCCAATGCCTTTGAGAGTTGGACCTCGACGACATCGGCTTACCAGCATGCCAATCTGATTGATCGATGGTGGCTTAATTGCGTTGGGGTGTTCGCTCGAGCCGGATCGCCGGCAGCAATTACGTGGTAGCACACTCTACCACTTCTCGGGCACGGCACGACAGAAGGGATTGGAACGTCAGGGCTTCATGTGGACCCGTACCCTGTGGCCAACGGAGCGACTGCCTGATCGCTGGTCTCATGCAACAGCAACCCGACCGAGGACAAACGTCTACACTTCAACGACCGCTCAGGGTCAAACTTTCACGTTCCGGCTGCTCAACCGACGTCAGCTCATGAGCGCCGAAGCGGACCAAGCTCTTTGGTCCGTAGAGTGCGAAGAGCGGTCATAGAGTTCAGTGCCGACAACCTCCTGCCTGACAATCCTTCGTACCTCCGACGACGGAAGCTTTGCGCCGTGCTAGAGTCACGTGCTGCAAGCGAGGAACTCAAGAGATCGGGCATGGCAATGATTGACGGAAAGCTCCTCGAGGAGCGGCTGGCGGCGCTTGAATCGGCGCGGAGCTGGAGCCCGCGGCTTGTCTCCAAGCTCGAGAGTYACATCCGATCCGCGAGCGACGTGGAGCTCCTGCGCATCAATCCAATCAAATTCGCGACCGACAAGAGCCTCAGGGAGGAAG
>NZ_JBFUHH010000063.1:0-25489 GCF_056402495.1 Microvirga sp. P4_A5
GAGGTGTGACGCGCCGAAATCGGAGCGTGGAATTCGAGCCTAACTCGCTTGGCAAGCAGCCGCGACGGAAGAAATTGAGCGGCCTGCACGAGTTCCGCAAGAGGCACCTGCGCTAGCGGGATGCCTCTTGCGGCCCTGCGGAGCTGCTGGTCGAGATTCACCGAAAGGGTCTCGCGCGCCATGGCCTTGCTGATGCTCGCGGTCGATTTCTGTGCCGATCCTTGGATTGTCGTCAGATTATGCGTATGCAGCCGGCGCAGAATTACGAAGTGGCCGCAATGCGCGAGGCGCACGCCGGCGCGCGCGATCCTGTTCAGCAGATGATAGTCGGAATTGGCTTGGAAATTTTCATTATACTTGTAGAAGGCCAGCACCTGGCGCCGGATGAGAATGGTCGCATGCGCAAGCGTCCTGCCGAACATCATTGACCCACGATCGAAGGTCGTGCGTCCCGGATTGGCAGTGAGGGCGCCGGTTTCGTCGTTGAAGTCGAGCCAACCGCCGTAAGATCCCGCGAAATCGTCGATGATCGCACCAAGCTGCTGCGCGAGCCGCTCGGGCAGCATCAGGTCGTCGTCATCATGGATCGCGATGAACTCGCCGCGCGCCAGGCGATTGGCGTAGTTCCGAGCAAATCCGACACCCCGGCTTTCGGAAACGCGGAACAGCCGGATTCGAGAATCGTCGAAATCGTCAAGGCTGGCTCTTAATTCTTCGCTGGACCCGTCGTCCACGACGAGGATCTCAAAATCCTCGAATGTCTGGGCAAGACAGCTGGCAATGGATTCTCGGAGCAGATCAGGGCGGTTCTTCGTGGTGATGACGATGGAAACCGTCGGCACAAAGGTGCCCGATCCGCGGTAGGACCTTGAAAGGTTCCGAACGATCGTGCGGTCTTCCTGCAGGATCTTCTTGTTCTGTTCGACAACTTTCGTGCCTGCCGGCGAAGTGCCTCTCGAATCCGGCGGATGCCAGATATGGTAGATCTGCGCGTCTCGGTCCTCAATCCAATTCAGGGGAGCCCCGGAGCGACGGGCTCGCTGCACGAAATCGTTGTCCTCGCCACCCCAAACCGTCATGCGTTCTTCAAAGCCGTGAAGTCTCGCGAACAAGGATTTGGTGAAGGTCGCGGAGCCCCCCATACCCCACCGGGGGCGGATCGAGGAGACCTTGAACAAGCCGTCCCAATCGAAAGTCGAAAGGTTCTCGGCGCCGAATGCGTCGGGCAGATCGCGACATTGAATAATCTGCACGGAATTCGGCATCTGCCGCAGGTGGGCGAGGAGAACGCCGTGGGCCTTTGGAGAAAAAATGATATCCGCGTCGGTCGTCAGGACGTTTTCGGCGCTCGCGACCATCACGCCTGCATTAAGAGCAGCCGAGCGGCTCCAGACCGGCGCGTCCGTGTAGACGTACTTGCAGCCAAACACCTCGGCAATCTTGCGGACGTCCTGATGATTTTCCGAGCCATAGTCGGATATCACCACTTCGATCGGATCGATTTCTGCCTCGCGATGGGATCTCAAGGCGACTTCAAGCCGGTCGAGCCCCCAATTGCGGATCCCGATGACGACACTGAGGACCGGCTCTCCGGTGGTCGGCTCCACAAGCTTCTGAGTGACATCCATTAAGGCGGGCCCGTCGCTCCTGGCGAGCAAACCGGCTTATTAGCCGCCCGGCGTTAAGGACACAATAGCCGGGCCTCTCCCTCCCATCCGGACTAGATAAGGTCCTTGGCCGACTTATCCCTTCAGATCAGCAACATTTGCGGCTTCCGGTTATTGGCGGTCGCCGGCAGAATGATATAGAGCCTGATCGAGGCAGGATGGATTCTAAGAAATGGGGCTTTTTCTTGTCACCGGCGGCGCCGGCTTTATCGGTTCTCATCTTGTCGAGCGACTTTTGTCGCTTGGTCACCGCGTACGGGTTCTCGACGACCTGTCGTCGGGAAAGCGCGACAATCTGGCACCCGAGTCAGAACTTCTCGAGGGCGATATCCGGGATCCGGTGGTGGTCGAAAGGGCATTCGACGGAGCCGCAGTCTGCTTCCATCTCGCGGCTATCGCGTCGGTCCAGAAGTCCATCGAAGCCCCGCGGGAGACCAGCGAAGTTAATCTTTTGGGAACCGCCACGGTGTTCGAGGCTGCGTGCCGGGCTGGTGTCCCCGTCATCTATGCGTCGTCGGCGGCCACCTATGGGGCCAACGAGAATGTGCCCCTACCGGAGACGGCGCCCCCGCAACCCTTGTCACCTTACGCTTCCGACAAGCTGAGCAATGAGTTCCAGGCAAGAGCTTTGGGAGCTTCCCGGGGCCTACGGACGTTCGGCCTGCGCTTTTTCAACGTCTATGGCCCTCGCCAGGACCCGCATTCGCCGTATTCAGGGGTCGTTTCCATTTTTCTGCAGCGGGCCGTCGATGGTGAGGAACTCGTCATTTATGGCGATGGCGACCAGAGCCGCGACTTCGTCCACGTATATGACGTCACTCGCTTTCTTGTAGCAGCCATCCAGAAGGCCGATGTCTCTGCGCCAGTTGTGAACGTTTGCACTGGCAAGGGGACGTCGGTAACCGAACTCGCACGAATCCTCGTCGAGCGCTACCGGGCAAAGATCCGATACGAACCCGCACGTGCGGGGGATATTCGCACCTCGCTTGGCTCGCCCGAACTGGCGCATCGGGTGCTCGGAATAACGGCGGAGATTCCGTTTCGACAGGGGCTGCAGACAATCCTTAGCGGCGACTAATGCTAATGGCGGTGGTTAACGCCCACCCCGGCCGATCGCTCGCCGGTTGAATTTTGACTACTAGTAGTTGTGATTTGAGCGCCTTGTGCTTCCATGCCGAGCCGCTCGATCGGGGACTTAAGGTGCCGGAACATCAGGATGCGCGCGCGAAGGAGTTCTCTGGCGAGTGGACCCACAGGAGACGCGCATGCTAGTTACCCAAATCAATTAATCTGGTCAGTCTCCTTCAAGGCTGGGCGGCAATGGCCTATGAATCGGCCGATACTCAAGCTTGCAAGGGAGCCGTAATCCCGATGTGAGCCGGGGATATCAAAGGCTTAAATCTAAGATATGATTCCTTCCCGGCATCACGTCGTTCCGGAAATCCAGGGTTTGCGGGCCGTGGCGGTCCTGGCCGTCCTCATCTACCACCTATGGCCGGGATTGCTGCCGGGGGGATATGTGGGGGTCGACGTCTTCTTCGTCATCTCCGGCTATTTGATCACCGGAACTCTCATCAGAGAGTTTGAGAGCACCGGCAGGATCGACATCCCCGCCTTCTACGCTCGGCGCGTCCGACGCCTTCTGCCCGCAGCGACCCTTGTCACCCTGGTGGTGGCGCTGTCGATCCCATTCTTCCGGCAGGCGCAGTGGTCAGAGATCGCCAGCAGCCTCGTAGCAAGTGCCCTGTACGTCCAGAACTGGTATTTGGCGGCCCAAGCCGTCGACTATTTGGCGGATGACGCCAAGGGACCGATGAACCATTTTTGGTCTCTTTCGGTCGAGGAGCAATACTACATCCTCTGGCCGTGGATCCTTCTGTCCATCCTCTATTTGACGCGGCGGAGGGCCTTGAGCTGCCGCACGGCTTTCGGCTGGGTCATTGGCCTGATCGGGCTTGGATCGCTTGCCTATTCGGTTTGGCTGACTCCACTCAATCCGGCGGTGGCCTATTTTGCGACCACCACCCGTGCCTGGGAATTGGCTCTCGGAGGCGGGTTGGCAGTCTTTCAATCTAAAAAAGCCCTGTCTCAGCCTGCAGGTATAGCTCTTGGGATCGCGGGCCTTGGAGCGATCATCATCGCCATCGTCGTCTATAGTGACGAGACGAGCTTTCCCGGCTACGCGGCGTTGCTGCCCACCCTCGGTGCGGCGGCGGTGATCAGGTCCAGTGGCGCGCGATTTCCCTGGTCAGCCGGTCGGATTTTGAAGTCGCGTGTCTTCCAGTACTTCGGTGACATATCCTACTCTCTCTACCTTTGGCATTGGCCCCTCATCGTTCTCTATGGCGAGGTGACACGACGGGCAATTGGCCCTCGTTCCGGTCTCGTCCTTTTCCTTGCCTCGGTGGCCCTGRCTCATCTCAGCAAGATATTCGTTGAAGATCCTTTTCGAGGCTCGCGATTTGCCATCGGCCGTACACTTGTAATGGGTGCTGGCAGCATTGCGCTTACATGCATCGCCGGCACGATTTACCTGGCAAGGGAGATGGGCGAACCCGTACCGGAAATCGGCGCGGTTGCTCCGCGAGGCGCGTCCGCGATGAAAGACCCCCATTACAACTGGCGCAACGAGGATCCTTCGAAAATCATTCCAAGACCCGAGAGAGTGAGCGCCGACGTGTCATCAGCTTATGCGGCCAAGTGCCATCAAACCACACAGGGCACTGAGGTCTTGACGTGCAGCTACGGAGATCCGACACGCGGCATGAAGATCGTCATGATCGGCAATTCCCACGCCACGCACTGGTTTCCGGCGTTCGAGGAACTCTCGCGAACCCAGCCGATATACTTTCGTGGAATAGCAAAATCGGCGTGCATATTCTCGCTGGAGCCAGTCTACGACGTCGGCCTCAAGCGTCCTTACATAGAATGCGCGGAATGGTCTAAGAACGTAATAGAATGGCTCGCGAGAGAGCGTCCGGATATTGTGCTCATTTCTCACTCGCCAGGAGACCAGACGGCCACGCCCGAGAAGCTTGCCGCTACCTGGAAACCGATACTGGAAATGGGATTGGACGTGCGCCACGTCCGAAACATACCATGGCTAGCATTTCACCCTGGAAAATGCCTTGAGGGCAGCAAAAATTGGAAAACTGACTGCCTAGCTTCACGCGAAGAAGTATTGCGGGAGGACAAGCTATTATTTGCGGCAAACATGTTGAATGTGCGGATTTTAGATTTCTCCGACTATTTTTGTGATTCTAGCTTTTGCCCAGTATTAATCGGCGGCGCGCTTGTCTATCGAGATAGTCATCACATGACTGCAACCTATTCAAGATCTCTGAGCAAGCCGATGCAAGAAAAACTTTTTCTAAACCTGCCTGTTAAGGCTGCTGATCATCGATAAAGGTGCGCGAGCCTACTTGTCTCTTAATTCTGATGTGCCTCCTGATGCCCGGCGATCTGGTGCATTCTCTGTGTCGTCGCCGCAGTCTATCCCTTGCAGCCGGTACTTGGCCGCTCGCCTTCTAGAGCAGATTTATCCAACGTCGAGCCACTGCGAGGGATTCAGCCTGGTGCAAATCGTGATTCCCTGTCTTCTGGGCAGCGTGGGCAGGATCGATGCGGGATTACAGCGAGGATTTACGACGGAGTGTGATCGGGGCGGTAATCGGGTGGGTCTTATCGCAATGACCCAAACGCTTACTTTGCATGGGGTTGATTTCGATTTTTTTGGTTCGCGACGGAGGAGGGCACGCCGACCCCCTTCGCGGCGTCGAAAAATCCGGGACCACCGCGGCGCCGCCCGCGACCTTTTTCGCCTTCGCGGGTTGTGCCTATTTCGCGCGGGGAGACGGGGCGGCCATGCCGGAACAGGACGACCTTCTAGACTGCATCATCGTCGGCGGCGGCCCGGCGGGGCTGACGGCGGCGCTTTATCTGGCGCGCCTCAGGCGGCGTTTCGTGGTCGTCGATGGCGGCGCCCCCCGGGCGGCGTGGATCCCCACCAGTCACAACATCCCGGTCTTCGCCGCCGGAATTTCGGGCCACGATATCCTGGCGCGCCAGCGCGACAGTCTTCGCTCCTACGACGTGGACGTTCAGAACGGGACCGTGGAGGCGCTGACGAAGCAGCCCGATCGCTTCATGGCGACCTGGACCGGGGAAGGGGGCGACCGTCGAACACTCACGGCGCGGCGGGTGCTGCTCGCCACCGGCGCGGTCGATGTGGAGCCCGATCTCCCGAACCTTCCGCACGCGGTTCAGCGCGGCATGGTGCGCTATTGCCCGATCTGCGACGGCTATGAATCGCGGGCCAAAAAGGTCGCGGTGATCGGCTATGGGGACCGCGGCATGGGGGAGGCGATCTTCATCGCCCGCACTTACTCGCGCGACGTGACACTCCTCACCCTGGGGAGAAGGCTTGACCTGACGTCGTCGGAGAGAGCCCGCCTCGACGAGCATGGCGTCAAGGTCATGGAGGATCCCGTGGAGACCCTCGATATGGAGGGTGACCGCATCGCGGCCATTCACGTCCACGGGAAGGAACACCGATTCGACGTTCTGTATTCGGCGCTCGGCCTCAAGTACCGGTCGGAACTCGCGCTGTCGCTGGGAGCGGAGCATGATCCTTCGGGCGGGCTGATCGTCGACAGTCACAATCAGACCTCCGTCAAGGGCCTTTATGCGGCGGGCGATATCGTGCGGGGGCTCGACCAGATCGTCGTTGCGATGGGGCATGCGGCCGTGGCGGCGGTCCATATCCACAACCGCTGCGAATTGCCCACCGAAGACGAGCCGGATGGCGCCTGAACGCTAGTACAAAGCCTTTGCGAGCATCGGAAGGCTGGTATCCATCCGGTAATCGACCGACGAGTGGTTGTCGTGGAATTCCTCGTAGGTGTGCGCGACGTTGGCGGCATCCAGCTTGGCATGGAGCAGGCGCGAGCCATAGACCATGTTGTACTGGTCGATATCGCCGCAATCCACGTAGAGCAGTTTCAGCCGGCGGAGCGCCTCGAGATGTTCCGGCCGGTCGGCCATGCGCAGCGGGTCCCATCGCAGCCAATTGGCCCAGCGCTCTGCGACGACCTCGCATGTGTGCATGTCGACCGGAAGGCGGATGCCGTAGAAGGCGTCCGGATCGGGATCGAAAGTGGCGGCCTGTGCGAGGACCATCATGGTGTGCCAATCGGCATCCTTGGCTTTCGGTCCGGCCTCGAACTTCCGCACGAATTTTTCGATCGACATCTCGTAATCCACAAGGTGCCGCAGGGCGCCTGCGAACTCTCCCAGATGGTAGAGGAACTCGAACCCGACATCGCCCGAATGCGACGCCGCGGCCGACCACACCGTGCCGCCATGGCGCAAGGCGAGGACCAGCGAGCCATAACCACCGGAACTCTTGCCGAACACGCCGCGACGCCCATCGCCCCCACAGCCGAAACGCCGCTCCACGAAAGGCAGCATTTCGTCGATGAGGAAGCTCTCCCAGCGGCCGGTGGCGGCGCTGTCGATATACTGGTTTCCGCCAAGTCGCGTGAAGCAATCCGGAAAAGCGACGACAACCGGCGGCATCGCCCCGGTGCCGATCAGGCGGTCGAGGCGCTCGGGCAGGTTCTCGCCGTAATTCTTCCAGTTGGTGTGAGCGGGACCTCCCGCCGTATAGCCCACGAGATCGACCAGCAGGGGCAGATCGCGCCCGTCATGCCCGTTCGGCACATACACGTCGACGCGACGTCGCGTCGGATCATCGAGGAGGTTCCCGACGAGGCTTTCGCTGTCGATCCAAAGGCTGTGGACAATGCCCGCCGGCACGTGGACATCCTTACGCATCGTCATCCTCCATCATGAGGGGAGGAGCCTGAACGGCCGGCACGCCCCTGTCCAGACCGGGCCTTCACGGCGGTTAATAACTGGCCCGGCGGCCTAGTCAGTTCCGAGGGCAGGGCGCTACGGTGCGCTGCCATGCGGCATAGCTGGGGGATAAAAAAATGACCGAACGTTACCTGCCTCGATGGACCCTGAAGACCGAGGGAATCATCATGCCGGACGAGCGGCTGCCGATGGGGCAGACCGTCATCGTCGGCTTGCAGCATGTCGTCGCGATGTTTGGCGCAACGGTGCTGGCGCCCATTCTCATGGGATTCGATCCCAATGTGTCGATCCTGTTCTCGGGCATCGCCACCATCATCTTCTTCTTCGTGGTGGGCGGCCGGGTGCCGAGCTATCTCGGCTCCAGCTTCGCGTTCATCGGTCCGGTTCTGGTCGCCACCGGCGCGGCGGTCGGCACGCCCAATCCCAATATTCCCCTGGCTCTCGGCGGCATCATCGCTGCCGGCGCCTTGTATTTCCTGATCGGCATTATCGTACAGATCGCGGGACATCGCTGGGTCGAGCGCCTGATGCCGCCGGTGGTGACCGGCGCCATCGTCGCCGCCATCGGCCTGGTGCTCGCGCCCATCGCCATCTCGAGTGCCTCGGGCGCAGGGGGTGACAATCAGGCGGGCACGTCTTTTGCCCGCTGGGTCGCGCTGATCACTGTCGTGGCGGTCGGGCTCGTGGCGGTTTACGCCCCGGGAATGTGGAGACGGCTGCCGGTGCTCGCCGGCGGTTTCATCGGCTATGTGGCGTACCTGATCGGGGCGAACATGCTCGGCTACGGCGCGCCGATCGATTTTGCCAAAGTCGGACAGGCGGCCTGGTTCGGCCTTCCGACCTTCCAGTCCCCGGTGTTCAACTTCACCGCCATGAGTTTGATCGCGCCTGTCGCCATCATCCTGGTGGCTGAAAATCTCGGCCACATCAAAGCTATCGGGGCGATGACCGGCCGCAACCTCGATCCGTATCTCGGCCGCGCCTTCATGGGCGATGGTCTCGCCACCATGCTGTCCGGCGCATCCGGCGGCACGGGCATGACCACCTATGCGGAGAACATGGGCGTGATGGCGGTGACGCGGATTTATTCGACGGTGGTTTTTCTGGTCGCGGCCTTTATCGCGCTCCTCCTCGGACTGTCGCCGAAATTCGGCGCCTTCATCGGGACGATTCCTGGCCCCGTTCTGGGTGGTTTGTCGATCGTGGTGTTCGGCCTCATCGCGGCCACCGCGGGGCGCATCTGGGTTGAGAACCGCGTCGATTTTTCCAATCCCCGCAATCTCATCACCGTCGCGGTGGCGCTGGTGCTCGGCGCCGGAAACTTCAAACTCACGGTTGGCGGTTTCACCCTCGACGGAATCGGAACCGCGACGTTCGGCGCGATCATCCTCTACCATCTCCTCAATATGGGACGGGACGCCGACAGGCACGAACCGACATTGCGCGCGGACGTCTAGGCTCGACGCTTCAGGAACACGCATTTATCGCCCGCGTTGGTCATCCGACGCGGGCTTTCTCTTGTCTGAGTGACAGGCGGCCGGCCTCCTGACAGCGGATGCGCCCATGACATCGGACACACCACACACCTTGCCACCCCAGACGCAAGACCGGCAGCCGGGCCGCGAGACCGAGATGAACCCGAAACCGGATTTCGCCCCGCGTTATCCAGGCAGCGGGCGCATGAGCGGCAAGGTCGCGCTCATCACCGGCGGCGATAGCGGGATCGGTCGCGCGGTCGCGGTGCTGTTCGCCCGCGAGGGTGCCGACGTGGCGATCGTCTATCTCGACGAGAATCAAGATGCGCGCGAAACCAAACGGCTCGTTGAACAAGAGGGCCGCAAGTGCCTCCTGGTTTCCGGCGATATCGGCGACGAAGCGTTCGCTGGCCGCGCTGTCGAGCAGGTGATCGAAACCTTTGGAAGACTCGACACGCTCGTCAACAATGCGGCCGAGCAGCATCCGCAGAAGATGATACGGGACATCACGCCCGAACAACTCGAACGAACGTTCCGCACGAATGTGTTCGGAATCTTTTTTGTCACCCAGGCGGCCATGCCTCATCTCAAGCCAGGCGCGACGATCATCAACACCACGTCCGTCACCGCCTATCGCGGCAGTCCCGAATTGCTGGATTACAGCGCCACCAAAGGTGCCATCCTGGCTTTCACGCGCTCGCTTGCCAAAAAGCTCGCGGAGAGAGGCATTCGGGTGAATGGCGTCGCGCCCGGCCCCATTTGGACACCGCTGATTCCGTCGACATTTTCGGCGGAAAAAGTTGCGACCTTCGGCGCGAACACGCCCATGAAGCGACCCGGTCAGCCCAACGAGGTCGCGTCGTGCTTCTTGTTTCTGGCCTGCGAGGATTCGTCATACATGACGGGGAGTGTGCTGCATCCCAACGGGGGCGAGCCGACGGAGACCTGACGAATAAAAAAGGCGGCCAAACGGGCCGCCCGTTTTTTCAGATCTCAGTTTCAGTGCCGCGATTTCACGCGAATGGGAACGGGCTCAGCGCGCGGGAGGGCTGCAGCAAACGCCAGCATGATCAGAGCAAGCGTGCCGCCGATGACGAAGATCGCTTCGGCGATGGCTGCCTGGGAGGAAACACCCGCGACAATCGCGAATGCGGTAATCGTCGTGAAGATCGCGAACGTGCGCAAGGCAACCGAACGATTCATGATGTTCGTCTCCCGATTATTCTGGAAAACGTATGGCCTGGAGGTCCGTTCCATACTCGTTATCTTCTCCTGGTTACTTGAGATTAACCACCCGAACCAACGAATGAGTCTTTTTGACGGAACTCCACAGTTCCGCTTGGCGTTATTTGAGTGTCATCGGCACGCGCCGATTTATCATTCTTGCGAGGTAACACCATGCTCGGCTGGGCAGTCACTTTTCTCATCGTCGCGCTTGTTGCGGCTCTGTTTGGTTTCGGCGGAATCGCCGGTACCGCGGTCGAAATCGCAAAGCTCATCTTCTTTGTCGCCATCGTCCTGTTCGCCATCTCGGCCGTGATCGGCCTTCTGCGCGGCAGAAACCCACTCTAGCGATCCCGAGTTTTCGTGAAACGCCGCCTCAGGGCGGCGTTTTTCGTTTCCCCGTCGGGATGGTCGAAGAGACTTGCTTAGCGGGAGGTCTGGAGGGCCGCGCGGGTCATGCTGTCGGGGCCGATATCGGCGTCCGAATCCACCCGCAGCACGCTCGCCAGCCTGAACCGCGCGCGGTTGACGCGGCTCTTGATGGTTCCCACCGCGCAGCCGCAGATCTCAGCCGCTTCCTCGTAGGAAAATCCGGACRCGCCGACGAGCAAAAGAGCCTCCCGCTGGTCGTGGGGAAGCGTCGCCAAAGCAGTGCGGAAATCCTCGAAGTCGAGTTTGGAGGCCTGCTCCGGCTGCACGATCAGCCGTTCCGCATAGGATCCGTCAGGGTCCTCCACCTCGCGGCGACGTTTGCGGTATTCCGAATGGAAGAGGTTTCGCAGGATGGTGAAGAGCCAGGCGTTCAGGTTCGTGCCGGGCTCGAACCTGTGGATGTTGGACAGGGCGCGCAGCAGAGTGTCTTGAACGAGGTCGTCGGCGCGGTCGACCTGGCCGGATAACGAGATGGCAAAAGCACGCAGACTGGGCACGGCGGCGAGGAGGGCATCCCGGAGGTCCGGCTCCAATGTCACGTGCTGGTCTCCCGGCCTTTCCCTTCCAGCGCCGCCAGAAGATCCTTGAAGCGGTCGGGGACCGGTTGCTGCACGAGATCGTCGTACATGGCTCTGAGTTGGTCTCCGATTCGCTTTTGGCTGACGCTGTCGAGCCTCGCATCGGTTGCAAGCTTGTCCCCCAGGTCACCTTCGGCGATCACCCGGGCGAGCTTGTTGCCCTTTTCAGAAGTCATTTAGTTCCCCTCGCGATCCGCTCCCCAGCGGTAGCAAAAACCCGGTCGATTGCAAAACTTGGCAGTGCCGTCATATTGATTTTCGAGCGATAACGCCGAAGGGCCGTTTCGGTTCCACGGTGGGAACTTTTGCGTTGCAGCCGAGTTTATCCGTTCGTATCGAAACCAAGAGCCCAAAAACCACAATTAAGGGGACGCGAATGTCGACAGCACAGCTTGTCGTCCAATACCTGCCTTACCTGCGCCGCTACGCGCGGGCGCTTACCGGAAGCCAAATGGCCGGCGATGCCTATGTTGCTGCCACCCTCGAAACCCTTGTGAGCGATCCCAACACCATCGCGGCCAACGGCAACGTGAAGGTGGAGCTGTTCGAGGTTTTCACCAAGATCTGGAATTCCCTCTCGGTGAATGGACGCAGCGAGTTGACCCAGCGGGATCTTCCGGCCGAAGTCCGGCTTGGACAGATCACGCCCCTGCCGCGGCAGGCTTTCCTGCTCTCCTGCCTCGAGGGCTTCGGAGAAGACGACGTCGGTAAAATCCTGGCGGTCGATATCCCCACGGTCCGCGAACTCGTCGATGAAGCAGGCCGTGAGCTTGCGGCCGACATGGCGACCGACATCCTCATCATCGAGGACGAGCCGCTGATCGCCATGGATCTCGAAGCTCTGGTCGAAGGGCTCGGCCACAACGTGACCGGTGTAGCCCGCACGCGCACCGAAGCCGTGAAACTGGCCTCCAGCCATCGTCCGGGCCTCATCCTGGCGGATATTCAACTGGCGGATGGAAGCTCCGGGCTCGATGCCGTCAACGACTTGTTGAAGGCCTTCGAGGTCCCGGTGATCTTCATCACGGCCTACCCGGAGCGTTTCCTGACCGGTGAGCGGCCCGAACCCGCCTTCCTCATCGCCAAACCTTTCCAGCCGGCCAACGTGTCGGCCGTGATCAGCCAGGCGCTGTTCTTCCAGCAGAGTGCCCGTCGACGCGACGTGCGCGCGTCCGCCTGAACCAGAACTAATCGTTAAAAGCCCGGCCGCGTTGGCCGGGTTTTTTTGTGGTGCGCATCACAAAAAAGACGGGCGCGAAGCCCGTCTGAAGGTGCCGGCCGATGCACAAGGGGAATGCGGGGAGGACCAGGAGGCCGGTATCGTTTCAACGCGTCCCCGGAGCAGAAAGTTCCTTTTTGTTTGTTGCTTTACGAGCGGTTAAGCCTTCGGAACTCTCAAGGATACAGTCGCGTTATTTGCCCGAAGCGCCAACGTGACGGCGACCTTCTGACCGGCGGAGACGACGATGTTCCAGGTGCCCGCGACTGTGATGGGAATGATCGGAAGCGCATTTATGGTTGCAAGCTTTTCGCCCGGCGCGGTCGGGCGTGCCGGCAACGACGTGAGTGCGCCGGCGCCGCTTTCCCAGTCGGTGGTTGCGACGGCCAAGGGCGATCGTGTCGCGGCCCGGGTGATGGCAACGGAACGGCGGAGCGTGTCAGTCGTTGAGCTGGTTGGCGTGTCGAACGTGAAGGTTGTGCTCAAGGATACGAGCGGTGAAATCCTCTTCCAGTCCGACCCGCGCAGCAACACTACATACTTCTCGAAGGATACCGATCTACCTGTGATCACACTCAAGGAAGAAGCCTCGAGCGATGTTCGGCGCACCCCCGTGACCCGCCAATCCGGTGAGGAGACGACGGCACCCAAGCGGCGCGGTCAGCCTCATGGTTGCCTGGGGGCGGTCAGCCCGCTGGCGCAAGCGGGCAAGGAAGCGGCTGCGAGCCTCTGCGTGACGGGACTTCCGGAAGCTTTCTCTTTCAACGGATAGTCCAACCTTTTTTCGACAATCATTGTAACGAACCTGGAGATGAGCGTGAACGAAGCGGGCGTGACACTCGAAAGACGCCGCTTGTTCGCCAGGTTCTGGAAAGCAGCATCGGGATTTTGGACCGGGGTACGCAAGCGCGAGGCGTGGTTTCTCACGCTTACTCTGCTGGCGATCATTCTCGGACAATTGTTCGTGCAATATCGCCTGAACGTGTGGAACCGGCAGATTTTCGATGCCTTGGAGAAGCGCGACATATCTCTCGTGGGGTCCCTGGCGCTGCTCTTCGTGCCTCTCGCCCTCGCCGCCGTGGCGTTCAATGTCGGCTCGGTCTGGGGACGCCTGACCACCCAGCGCGCCTGGCGCGCGTGGCTGACGGATTACCAGATCGACCGCTGGCTGAAGAATGGCCGCTATTATCAGCTGAATCTCGTCAAGGGTCAGCATGAGAACCCGGAATTCCGCATCGCCGACGACACCCGCATCGCAACTGAATCCCCCGTTGACTTCGCATTCGGTGTCACGACCGCCATTCTGACGGCCATCACGTTTATCAGCGTCCTTTGGGCGGTCGGCGGCGCCATTTCATTCGAGTGGAATGGCAGGACCATCGAAATTCCGGGTTATCTTGTTTTTGTGGCCGTGATCTACTCGATCATTACGACGACCGCGATGCTGTTCATCGGGCGCCGGTTCGTTCAGGTGGCGGAAGACAAAAATCAGGCGGAAGCCGAGTTTCGCTATGCCGCCACGCGTCTTCGTGAAAACGGAGAGAGCATCGCGCTGCTCGGCGGCGAGCCGGAAGAGCGCAGCGGTCTCAGCGTCGCGCTTGGCAACGTGATCGCGCGATGGCGCGAACTCTGTGGGCAATATCTTCGCACCACGGTGGTTTCCTACGGCAACTTCGTCCTCGCGCCGGTGATTCCGATTATACTCTGCGCGCCGAAATATCTCGCCGGCACGATGTCGCTCGGTGAAGTCATGCAGGCCGCAACGGCGTTTGTCACCGTCCAGCAATCCTTCAACTGGCTGGTGGAGAATTATCCGCGACTTGCCGATTGGACCGCATCCGCCAATCGTGTTGCGGGCCTGATCGTATCGCTCGACCGTCTGGAGCGAGCCGAAAAGCCTGGAGCGGGGCACATCGTGCGCTCCGAAGAGGGCTCGAAGGTTTCGCTCGAATTGCGGGGGCTCGCGGTGAACCTCGACGACGGCACCGCCGTGGTGGGCGAGACGCGGGTGAGCATCGATCGCGGCGAGCGCGTGCTCGTCGTCGGCGAATCCGGCGCCGGGAAGAGCACGCTCATCCGCGCCATCGCGGGCCTCTGGCCCTGGGGCGAGGGGGAAATCCTGATCCGGAAGGGCGCGAAGCTGTTCTTCATGCCGCAGCGGCCCTACGTGCCGATCGGTTCCCTCAAGCACGCCGTTGCATATCCGAACCCGACGGACAGCCTCGACGACGAGGAGGTCAAAAAGGCCCTTCGCGACGCCGAACTGGGGCATCTCGTGGACCGCATCCACGAGGAAGTCCCGTGGGAACGCACTCTCTCGGGAGGCGAACAGCAACGCCTGACCTTCGCCCAGCTCTTCATTCAGGCACCGGACATCATCGTGATGGACGAGGCCACCTCCGCGCTCGACGGCGACGCGCAGGAGACCCTCATGGAGCGCATCACCCAGCGCCTGCCCGATGCGGCCATGATCAGCGTCGGGCATCGGCCCGAACTCGAAGCGTTCCACAACCGTCGCCTCGTGCTGGCGCGCCGGAAGGACGGCGCGCGGCTGGTCGCCGACGAGGTGCTGACCCCTGCAACCTTCGCTCTGCGTCGGGCGTTCTCGTTGATCTTTCGAAAACGACCCGCGGCCAGGGCCAGCCGGTAGGTTGCGGTTTAACAGGGCCACCTCAAGCATTCAAAGCGAACGCCGGCATTGCCTCCTGTGTGTCGCTAGTAAAACTGCTCCGCTTTCAGGAACAAGTAAGCAGGTGCGGCAGGGAGTTTCCGGTTGAAGGCGGATCTCCGCTTAGGAAAATCTCTGCCAATCGAGGCATTATTGTGCGACAGACCGGAACGATCGGACGGATGCTTCGTTGTGAAAGCAAGTGCAGTGGCACTGGACGGATAACCACGTAAATTACCAGAAGGAGTTCACAATGCTCAAGACGCATATGGCAGCTTGTCTCGTCGCGACGATGTTCGCAGCCCCCGCTTTCGCGCAGGCTCCCGCATCGCCGTCGACCGCGCCCGGCACCCCGAACTCTGCGACCACGGCGCCGGCTGCGCCGAGCGCGATGCCCTCCACGACGGGCGCCGCCGCGTCGGGTTCTTTCATGACCAAGATTGAAATGAACCAGATGCTGGCCTCGGAGCTCATCGGCACCAAGGTCATCACCGCCAACAACGAGTCGATCGGCGACATCAACGACGTCATCGTAGATCGCAACGGTCAGGCCGTGGCAGCCGTTGTCGGCGTCGGCGGATTCCTTGGAATCGGCGAAAAGGACGTCGCTATTCCCTTCAAGTCGCTCGAGTTCGCTACCCGCGAACAGGTCAACGCCATGAAGGATAACAAGACGGTCACCACGACCGGCTCGACCGCCCCGGCGGTCAATGCCCCGGCGACGACGACGACGACAACGACGACCAAGAGCACCACTGCCATGGACGATGGCGAGCCGGAGCGCGTGATTCTGCGCATGACCAAGGCCGAGCTGCAGGCAGCGCCTGCGTTCGACACGGATCGTGATGCTGCCGCCACCGGTACCACCACCTCGACCACCGGCACCACGACCACCAAGCCGATGACGCCTGCTGCACCGGCTCAGAAGCCGTAAAGCAAAGACGCATCAACAGAGGGCGCGTGAACTTCGGTTCGCGCGCCCTCTGCGCGTTTTGACGCACCTGAGAGCGGAACAGGAGCGTTCTCCGCTCCGTTTCCCACACAGCGACGCTTGTAAACCGGGAGGCGAGGGTGACGGCTGCCACTGAGATCGACGCTCATCTCTGTCACGAGGAGGTGCCGGACGAATTCTGCCGGCTCGCCTCCAGTTCGCCACCAAGTGATCATACTTCTACGGTTTCGCTTTTCAGCGGGCTTGTCCCTTCCAAGGACGAGGATGGCGTGATGTGTCCGTTGATGCTGCGGCGTCGGCTCGTCGTCCCTGCCTTCGGTGGGCCGGCAAGCGTGTCGCGGAGTCTGAGGTTCTAGAGCAACGTCGAGGAGAGCATGGAAGACGAGAGATCACACGCGACGGAAAGTGGCGATTTCGGGCTTCTGCTGCACCCTTCTGCCGTGCCGGTCCTCGATATTTTACGGTCCCGGCGTGAACTCGTCGTCACCCGCGACCTGACCCTGGTCGATGATGCCGAGGCGGAGTTGCGTCCCTGGACCTCATCTGCCTTGGCCCGCTCGGTTGTCTCGGAGGCCACGCTGCTGGCGTTCTCTCTCGCGCGAGAACGCGCCCTCCCCATGGATTTTCGGGTGCCCGGGTCTCGGCTCACAACTCCCGACGAACGACGCCTGATGGCGCTCGTCGTCATAGCGGGGGAGGAGCATGATGACGGCCTGAAGGCGGAGGCCGCTTCCGCCCTCGGCGTTCCCACCGTGGGTCTGACGAGCACCGCGGCTGCCAATCTGGCCTCGGCCATCAGGGATTCCGGTTTGCAATGGCCGGCCTTTCGCTTGGTCCACGCACCCGTCAGATCCGTGGCGGCTCCGGACATGCCAGATCCTGCCCCTTGCGTGGATGACGCGGCATTCAAGTTCAAAAGCTAGAGGACGGACGGGCGACGGGCGCAAAATAAAGGGGCCGTCCAGCGGCCCCCTTACGTTGTCTTCAATAGGCAGTTATTCTTGCGTGGGCCGGTTGGTGCCGGACGCTTGTCCGCCCTTCCGTCCTGCCTCGGATGCCAGTTCGCGATCCTGAGAAAACGACCGTTTCTCGGCAGGAACGCTCTTGCCACCCTTGCTTGCAATCTCGCGTTGCCGATCGCCATCCATCGACGCGAAGCCCCGCTTCGAAGTCGAACTGCTTGTCGCCATCTCAAAGCCTCCTGGAGGTTAGGTCTGCTTTGAAAACAGCGGGGTGATACGATGGTTCCGTGAGACTTGGATAACCTTTGCAACGGGAAGCGATCCTTGAACAGCGCAGACGAATCGCAGTTCCCGCCGTCTTGCCGAGGTTGCCGATCCATGCTTTTCAAAGGCATTGCGCACGTGTCGCACCCCGGGCCCATGACAGGAGTCGGAGCCGTGAAGTCCTATGACGACAGCAACATCTTCGCCAAGATCCTGAGAGGGGAAATTCCTTGCCACAAGGTCTATGAAACCGACAAGGCGCTGGCTTTCATGGACATCATGCCGCGGGGCGACGGGCATGTGCTGGTCATCCCGAAGACCAAGGCGCGCAATATCCTTGATGTGCCCGCAGACGACCTCGCTGATCTGATGCGGGCCGTGCAGGTGGTTTCCAAAGGCGTCGTCGAGGCGTTCGAGGCGCACGGTCTGACGATCCAGCAATTCAACGAGCCAGCCGGCGGACAGGTGGTGTTTCACCTGCACTTCCACGTCATTCCCCGCTGGGAGGGAATTCCTCTGAAACCGCATTCAGGCGCTTTGGAGAAGCCGGAAATTCTCTCGGCCCATGCGGAGAAGCTCCGGAACTCCCTTGGATGATAGGCTGCGCGGGGCGCTGGGTCGCGCCTACACCCAGTCCACCGCCCGCCCGACTGCCTTCCTCCACGCCGCGTTGAGGCGGCGCCGGTCGGAATCCTCCATTTCCGGACGCCAGCGTTTGTCGACGGCCCAGTTCTGCACGAGTTCGGCCGTGCCGCCCCAGAACCCGGTTGCGAGGCCGGCCGCGTAGGCCGCGCCCAGGGCCGTGGTTTCGATCACCTTCGGTCGAACCACCGGAACGTTGAGGATATCGGCCTGGAACTGCATCAGCAGGTCGTTCACCACCATGCCGCCATCGGTGCATAGCTCCTTGACGGCAATGCCCGTATCCTGCGTCATCGCTTCGAGAACTTCGACGGTCTGAAAGGCGGTTGCTTCCAGCGCGGCCCGGGCAATGTGCCCCTTGTTGGCGTAGCGTGTCAGCCCCCCGATGAGACCGCGTGCGGCGGCGTTCCAATGAGGCGCGTAAAGGCCCGAGAACGCCGGCACGATCGTCACGCCGCCGCTATCGGGAACGCTTCGCGCGAGTTCCTCGATATCGGCGCTATGCTCGATGATACCGAGATTGTCCCTCAGCCATTGGATCAGCGCGCCCGCRATTGCGATCGACCCTTCGAGGGCATAGACCGGTTTGGAATCGCCGAACTTGTAGCCCACGGTCGTGAGCAATCCGTGCTTCGACGGGTAGGGCTTCTCGCCTGTATTCATCAACATGAAACAGCCGGTGCCATAGGTGTTCTTCACCTTGCCCTGATCGAAGCAGGTCTGGCCCACCAGCGCCGCCTGCTGGTCTCCGAGAATTCCCGCGATGGGAACGCCCGCGAGCAACCCGACCGCCTCGCCATAGACCTCGCTCGACGAGCGGATCGTCGGCAGGCAGGCGGCTGGGATGTCGAACAGCGCAAGGATCTCCGCATCCCATTCGAGGGTTCGGATATCCATCAACTGCGTGCGGCTCGCGTTGGTGACGTCGGTGATGTGGCAGCGACCGGCGGTCAGGTTCCAGACGAGCCAGCTATCGACGGTCCCGAACAGGACGTCGCCGGCGGCGGCTTTTTCGCGGGCGCCCGGAACGGCATCGAGAAGCCAGCGCAGCTTCAGGCCGGAGAAGTAGCTCGTCAAAGGAAGTCCGGTCTTGTCGCGCAGGCGGTCGTGGCCGCCGTCGCGCGCGAACTCGGCGACGATGGAATCCACCCGCGTATCCTGCCAGACGAGGGCATTGTGCAGGGGCTGTCCCGTGCTCTTGTCCCAGAGCAGCGTGGTCTCGCGCTGGTTGGTAATTCCGATCGCGGCGAGATCGCCCGCTTTCAGCCCCTTCTGCGCAAGAGCTTCGCCAATGACGGCCTCGGTGTTCCGCCAGATTTCGATCGGGTCATGTTCCACATAGCCCGGCTGCGGGTAGATCTGCCGATGCTCCCGTTGCGCGACCGACACGAGCGAACCGGTCCTGTCGAACAGTATGAACCGCGAAGAGGTCGTGCCCTGGTCGATGGCGCCGACATAATTGGCCATGAAACGCTCCCGAGACCGGATCTTGCTTAAGGCTGCTCCTAGCGCGCTTGCGATTGGGCGGCAAATCGGCCGCGGCTGCGCGTCGCCAGGTAGGCGTCGATGCGGGCGGGCGCATCGCCCGGTACATGCAGGCCGAGCTTCGACCGGCGCCAGAGGATATCCTCGGCGCTGCGTGCCCATTCGTGGTCGACCAGATAATCCACTTCCGCGGCCGTCAGCCCAGCGCCGAAATCCTCGCCGAGATCGGCCATGGACGTCGCGGTGCCGATGAGGTTCGTGATGCGGGTGCCATAGGCGCGCGACAACCGATAGGCGAGGGCGGGATCAAGGAAGGGAAAGCGCGACTTCACCGTCCCCAGGAAGAGGTCGAAATCCGCGTCCGGCATGTCGCCGCCCGGGAGTTTCGCCGTCTCGGTCCAGGACGGTTTCATGGCGGGGAAGAAACGTTTCAGATCCTCCAGCGCGTGCTCGGCGAGCTTGCGGAAAGTCGTGATCTTGCCCCCGAAGATCGACAGCACCGGCGCGCTGTCGTTGGGCGCGTCGAGCTCGAACACATAGTCGCGGGTGACCGCGGACGCATTGCTCGAGCCGTCGTCGAAAAGCGGCCGCACCCCGGAATAGGTCCACACCACGTCGGCAGGCTGGATCTCGCGCTTGAAGAAATGGTTGATGGCATCGCAGAGGTAGCGGATCTCATCCCCGCTGATCTCCACCTTCTTGTCGGGCACGGCTTCGACGGGAATGTCGGTGGTGCCCACGAGCGTGAACTTGCCCTGATAGGGAATCGCGAAGACGATGCGCTTGTCCTTGTTCTGGAGGATGAAGGCCTGATCGCCGTCGAACAGTTTCGGCACCACGATGTGGCTGCCCTTCACGAGCCGCACGTTCTTGTTGGTGTTGAGGCCGAGTTTGGAGTTGAGAACATCCGCCACGAAGGGGCCGCCCGCATTGACGACGGCGCGGGCGCGGACCTCATAGCGGCCCTGGCTCGCATCTTCGAGTGTCGCGACCCAGATGTCGCCGTCGCGGCGCGCGGAGACGAGCTTCGTGCGCACGCGGATGTCGGCTCCCCGCTCGAAAGCGTCGAGGGCGTTCAGCGCCACCATGCGGCTGTCTTCGACCCAGCAATCCGAATACACGAAGGCGGTGTCGAATCCTGGCTTCAAAGCCTGTCCGGCGGGATGGCGGGTGAGATGGATCGTCTCGGTTCCGGGCAACCGCTTGCGGGGCGCCAGATGATCGTAGAGGAAGAGGCCGAGGCGGACGAACCAGGCCGGGCGGATCCCCTTTTCGTGCGGCAGGATGAAGCGCAGCGGCCAGATGATGTGCGGCGCGGCCTCGAGCAGGCGCTCGCGCTCGAAAAGGGCCTCGCGAACGAGCCGGAACTCGTAATATTCGAGATATCGCAACCCGCCATGGATGAGCTTCGTGCTGGCCGAGGAGGTGTAGCCGGCGAGGTCGCCCTGTTCACACAGAACCACCGACAAACCGCGGCCCACCGCATCACGCGCGATGCCCGCCCCGTTGATGCCGCCGCCGACGATAAGGAGATCGGTGATTGTCGTCACGTAACGCGTCTTTCCTTCGAAAGCCGGACCCCCGGCGCTTTGCTAGTGATTTCTTTAGCCACCTAAGGCAAGTGAAATTTAATCACGGATGGCAGGCTCCGGTGCGAGGATCAGGTTTAGCACGAAGGCGATCAACGAGCCGAGAGCCATCATGAAACAAAGGACGGCGACCGCCTGATAGCCGCCCCACCATCCCCACAGCGCCCCGAACGCGAAGGGGGCCGCCGACTGGGCGAGCCGGACGGGGGTCGCGATCATGCCCTGGATAGCGCCGTAATCCTCGCGGCCGAACAATTCCTGCGGCAGCAGCGCTCGCACGATCGTCAGCATGCCGTTCGACGCGCCGTAGAGCAGGGCGAACACGAAGAGCAGCCATGACCCGGCGGGAATGAAGGGCAGGAGCCCGAAACCCAGCGTGCTCACCGCCATGGTGATCAGGCCGATGGCCCGCAGGCTCAGGGCCCGCTCCCCGAAGCCGGTCGCGAAGCGGGCGGCGACCTGCGCCGGCCCGATCACCGAATAGGCGAGCACCGCGGATTCGAGGGTGAATCCGCGCTCCACGAGGAGCGGAATGAGATGGATGGGCAGCCCGGTCGAGATGATTCCCTGGAACACCGACATGGCGACGAAGCACCAGAATGACGGTTTGGTCAGGACCCGACGCGGATCCGACCGGATCGCAGAGGGGGACTCGGAGTGCCGCGCCGGCTGCCCGGCGGCTTTGGGGATCGCCACCACGTGCAGGGCGGCGCAAATGACCAGGTTGACGGCGGCCAGAAAAAGCAGCGATCCGCGCCACCCATAGGCCTCGATCAGCACGTGGGTGAGGGGGATGAACACCGTGCTGGCAAACCCGCCGATCAGCGTCATCACGGTGATGCCGCGCCGCGCCTGAAATCCGAGCCGCAGCGCGAGAACCGCGAAGCCCGGCTCGTATAAAACGGCGCTCATGGAGGCGCCCAGGCCGACCCAGATCAGCACGAACAAGGCGTAGTCGCCGACCTGGGACCAGAGCGCCAGCAGGATCGCTGCCAGAATGGAACCGCCGGTCATGACGGCGCGCCCGTACCCCCGATCGATCAGCCGACCCACCGGGACCGCGAAGAAAGCCGAGGACACGAGAGCCAGCGAATAGGCCGCCGTCAGCGCCGATTTGGACCAGCCGAGATCCCGTTCCATCGGCTCGATGAGAAGGGCGAAGGCATAAAAGAGGGTGCCGTAGGACACGAGCTGGGTGACCGACAGGGCCGTCACGAACCCCCAGGGCATGCGGTCGGAACGCGACATGTCGGCCTTCACCTTGCTCGGCCCCGCTGGTTTCCGCGACCGAAGAATTCCGCGCAAAAGCGCGTCGGTGGCCCTTATGTCAGCCGCTGAGCTTGACGAACAGCCCCTTATCCCTCATATGCACAACACGGCGTCAGCGCTCCGATCGGAGCCGCTTGAGTGGGGCTGCGTGACGGATATCCGCCCGATGGTGGAGGCCCGGCCCCTTTCTTCAATCGCTTGACCGCTCGACTGCCCCACACGCGGGTGGTCGCCAAGAGCCCGGCAGCGCCCGTCTTCCAACTGAATTGGCATGACGAACTTGGCCTTTTTGGCTCATTTTTTCTGCTCGAAAGATATCCATTTTGACTCTTTTCACCGATTTCGGATTGGCCCAGCCGATCCTGAAGGCGCTTGCGACCGAAGGCTACGAGAAGCCCACCCCGATCCAGGCGCAGGCCATTCCCTATGTGATGGCCGGCCGCGACATCTGCGGCATCGCCCAGACCGGCACCGGCAAGACGGCGGCGTTCGCGCTGCCGATCATCCATCGCCTGTCTGAAAATCCCCGCGCTGCCGTCCGCAAGGGCTGCCGCGTTCTCGTGTTGAGCCCGACCCGCGAACTGGCCAGCCAGATCGCCGACAGCTTCCGCACCTATGGCCGCCACATGAAGCTCACCACCTCGGTGGTGTTCGGGGGCGTCGCCATCGGCAAGCAGGAGCGCGATCTCTCGTTCGGCGTCGACGTTCTGGTGGCGACACCCGGCCGTCTGCTCGATCTCATCGATCGCCGGGCGCTAAGCCTGCGCGATGTCGAGATCCTCGTTCTCGACGAGGCCGACCAGATGCTCGACCTCGGCTTCATCCACGCGTTGAAGCGCATCGTCACGATGCTGCCGAAGGATCGCCAGACGCTCTTCTTCTCGGCCACCATGCCGAAGACGATTTCGACGTTGGCCGACACCTTCCTGCGCGATCCCGCCCGCGTTGCCGTTGCCCCAGTGGCGACGACGGCGGAGCGTGTCGAGCAGAGCGTCATGTTCGTGTCGACCGGGCGCAAGCAGGCTCTCATCGAGACTGTGCTGCAGGATCCGTCGATCGAGCGTGTGYTCGTCTTCAGCCGCACCAAGCACGGCGCAGACAAGATCGTTCGCGGTCTCGAAAAGGCGGGCGTCAACGCGTCTGCCATTCACGGCAACAAGTCGCAGCCGCAGCGTGAGCGGGCGCTGGCGTCCTTCCGCGCCGGTTCGTGCCGGGTTCTGGTCGCCACCGATATCGCGGCCCGCGGCATCGACGTCGACGGCGTCAGCCACGTGATCAACTACGACCTGCCCAACGTGCCGGAATCCTACGTTCACCGCATCGGCCGCACGGCCCGCGCGGGAGCGACCGGCATCGCGATGTCGTTCTGCAACGATGAAGAGCGGGCGTTCCTGCGCGACATCGAGAAGCTGACGCGCCTCAAGGTTCCGGTTGCTGCGTTGCCGGAAGGCTTCCAGGCCGGTCCAGTGGCGGGCGAACGGGAAGAACCCCGCGAGCCGCGCCRCCAGCAGCAGGCGCAGCGTCCCCGCTCCGCGCCTCATGCCCGCGGCCATCAGGGCCACGGCGCACCGCGGAACGCCGACCCCAATGCCGATCGCGGACCGAAGCGTCATCGTCCGCGCGGCGCAAAACCCGCGGGCGCGACTTCCGGCAGCGGACAGCGCCAGCATCAGCAGCCCGCGCGCGCCAGCGAGTCGCGCGGCGATGGCCGTCAGGTCAGCTGGCTCGACAAGGGCCCGCGCGGCCGCTGAGACAACGATCGATTTCGCCCCGCGTTTTTCGCGGGGCGAGATCCTTGCTCCGAGCGCCTAGTCCGACATGGCCGCTTCGCGCACTTTTTCGGATATCCATTCATTGAGACTGAGCCTCTCGGCCGCGGCCGCAGCCACGGCCGCTTCATGGACCTTTGGGTCGAGGCGCAGGTTGAGCTTGCCGGAAAAGTCACGATAGGGGGCGATGCCTCGCTCCTTGCAGGCCTCCACGTAAACCTTCAGCGAAATGCGCCCTTCCGCTTTCAGGCTGGCGACATCGGCGGCATAGAAATCGGCCCCGCCGCTGAGTCCGATGAACTCGCCGCGAAACATCTCCAAGTCTGGATCGTAAGCGACGACCGCCTTGTGGCCTTCGATATCCAGCAGATTGTTTTTCACGGTCCAACTCCGTTGCTCTCGAGCCACTTCCGCACGCTTGCCAACGCACCCTTGTCGGTATCCGGCAAAGGATGAGGCCGGTGGAATACCCTGACCTCGCCAGCCCAGAAGATTGCCACCCGTGACCCTTCTCGTTCGCTCAACTCCGCCCCAAGAGCGATAAACAGCCCTTCTATCGCTCTCCACGGCACCGAGCCGCTGACCGGGCGTTTGTAGATCAGTATGAGCGTAGCCAGATGTCTGCTCTTCAATCTAGTACTATTTTTTGGTACTAAAATCAAGGGTGCTAATGGTAAGGATCCGCGGCGTCCCGCATCCCATCGCCCATGAAGTTGAACGCCAGCACGACGATCACCACCGGGATGATGGGGAAGAGCAGCCACGGGTGAAGCTGCACCGCCGCGAGGTTCTGCGCCTCGTTCAGCAAGACGCCCCAGGAGGTGATGGGCGGTCGCAGGCCGAGGCCGAGGAACGAGAGGGCGGTTTCGCCGAGGATCATCGACGGGATCGAGAGCGTCGCGGAGGCGATCAGGTGGCTCATGAAGTTCGGGATGAGATGGCGCGAGATGATGCGCTGCTTCGAGGCGCCCATGAGCTCCGCCGCCTTCACGAAATCCTCCTCGCGCAACGACAGCAGCTTCGAGCGGACGGCTCGCGCCAGTCCCGGCCAATCGAGGAGGCCGAGAATGATCGTGATGCCGAAGAAAACCAGGATCGGACTCCAGTTGGCGGGAAGCGCCGCCGAGAGCGCAAGCCAGAGCGGCAGCTCGGGCAGCGAGCGCAGGATCTCGATCATCCGCTGGATGACGTGATCGACCCACCCGCCGAGATAGCCCGCCAATCCGCCGAAGAACAATCCCAGCGTGAACGATACCGCGATGCCGACGATGCCGATGGTGAGCGAGATCCGCGCGCCGTAGATGATGCGCGACAGCAGGTCTCGCCCAAGCCTGTCCGTCCCGAGCAGGAACATCGTGCCGTTCTCGGGCGGGCAGAACAGATGCAGGTTCGACGGCACCAGACCCCAGAAATCGTA